>JAIOQY010000218.1 GCA_021108435.1 Candidatus Aegiribacteria sp. | reverse complement strand
ACATCAGAGTATGTTTCTACGCATAGCGCGTTGCCCTTGCAAGTGAAAAAGCTATATATAGTGAAACCGTTGCTGTAAAAGAGATTGTTTTCAATTACTGCTTTGCCTTTAACATAAACGCATAATCCATAGGTATAGACACCATAGGTTCCCGCAGTGTTATTGTAGAAGGTGTTGTTGCGCATTTCGACGCACGACGATAGTGTTTCAGAGTTATCGACATATACACATAAACCCCGGCAAATACTGTAATCCCCACCACCCCAGTAGGAATCCCAGAATATACTGTTATCCAAGAAAGTGTTGCCCGCCAATAATGCGCTTGAGTTGGTCAGTTTGACAACTCCACCGTTTTTTGCATCTTCGTGCGTGACACAAGTGTATTCCCAATAATGATTACGGAATACATTCCCGATAATTGAAGGACTCGCACCTTCAACCTCTATCGGGTATTGCTCGTAACCTACTGGAGTTGAGACTTCGAAACCTTTGAGTACAGCTCCTCTACCCTCGCTGTTTGTGAATAATATCCATGTTATTATTTTCGTGGAATCCGGACCAGCTACGCTCTCCACATGGACATTCTTTCCCTGATAATCGAAACCATAATATAAACCAGGTAGAACAAGTATTGAATCACCATCGACAGATGCATCAATGGCATACTGGATCTGAGTATAATCTGTAGGTACAATGTAGGTAGTTGCAGTAAGAGCTGTTAGAAGAATGATCATTATGCTGTACATACGCACACCTCCACAATCATTATAGACTGTTAGTGCAATTGCGTCAATCAATATTATGCAAATGAGGATGCCGGGTGTAAAGAGAAAACCCGATTATCTTGGTAGAAAATACGCTCTTCATCATGGAAGGGGGTGGAACCGGAACAGGATGTCCTTCGGAGTCCCTTCGGTCTCCCTTCGACTGATTTCGTTCAATCAGGATATACTCACCAGTCAGATCGTCGATCTGAAGTCCAAATCATTCGCGGAACATAGAAATAGGGACGGAAGAATCATCTCCATCCCAATTTTCTAGTACCCCATAGTGGACGCTTTTAGAACTGTTGTCATTGCTGGAATATGAGTTCTAGAATGTAGCATTCGCTTTCGTTTTAATGGTGAGTGGAGTGATAATAGCAAAGGATAATCATAACATTCCAAGTACAGAATTGCTTATTGATGTTCACTTAAGAAAGTGAAAATCGAGTACTGGTTATTTTTTTATAGTCTAAGGTAGAATCATCTACTAATCAACTCTTGACAGAATATAACCCACGGGTTATATATAACCTCGAGGTGATACATAGATGCAATGTGAAGTTGAATACAGTGATGAGTTTGGCGAATGGTGGAATAGTTTGTCAGAAGATGAACAAGCAACAGTTTCAGCATATGTTAGTTTACTTGAAGAAAGAGGAACAACGTTAGACTATCCTTATTCATCTAGCGTTGAAAGCTCGAGGCATTCGCATATGAGAGAGCTTCGAATTCAGCATTCGGGAGACCCTTATAGAACATTGTATGCTTTTGATCCAAGAAGGATTGCGATGCTGTTAATAGGTGGGAATAAAACAGGTGATGATAGGTGGTATGAGAGGTTTGTTCCCATTGCAGATAACATATACGATACACATCTTTCCGAACTTGAAAGGAGGAATTAGCTTAAAATAAACTAGCTGGTAGAAAAAGAAATGAAAGTAAGAAAGAATCTTAGAAAGAAAGTAAGAAAGAAAAGAGGAGATGGGGCGATGGCTAAGCCTTTTAGAGATCTTGTTGATAAAATGTCTCCTGAAGCTCGTCAGAAAATGGAAGAACGCAAAAGTGAGCTTCTGCTTGAAATGGAAATTCGCGATCTAAGAAAAGCACTGGATATGACTCAATCTGAATTAGCTAAGAACTTAAAAGTAAATCAGGCTGCTGTGTCAAAGATGGAACATCAGTCAGATATGTTCATTAGTACATTGAGAGGAATTCTTGTAGCTATGGGAGCTTCCCTGAAAATAATCGCAAGTTTCCCAGAGGGTGAAGTACAGATCAACCAGTTTGAAGAGATTCGAGACGGAAGAATAACAATACAAGCTTAATGTAGCTAAAGAATGAAGTAATGATGAAGCCGTATCCAATACGCCTTCATTTCTACCCCGTGGTGGACGCTTTTAGAACTGTTGTCATTGCTGGAATATGAGTTCTGGAATGTAGCCTTCGTTTGTCGTTTTAATAGTGGGTGGCACTGTTTTGGTACCCCCGACGGGATTCGAACCCATGCTTCCGGCTCCGGAGGCCGACGCT
>JAIOQY010000217.1 GCA_021108435.1 Candidatus Aegiribacteria sp. | reverse complement strand
CATCAGGCATCTATTTCTGCAGATTCAGTACTCCCGAAGGAGTCTTCACACAACAAATGCTGATGCTCAAGAGTTATTGATGCAGCAATCTGACAGTGTATTATCAGTTAACATCTTTTCAGGCAGCTTGATCCTGAACCTGCATACAGAATCTCCGGCCAGAACGCTCTGAAGCACTTCCACCTCTGTGGATTCACCGAATAAAACATCGAACATAAGCTTGGCAAAGCCCCCGCTGCAGTAACACCAGTCCAGTGGTATTTCCGGATTCTGCATGATTATCGCTTCCCTGGCGAGTGGGCAGTGGCATGCGTAATATCTTTTCTTTAAACTGTCAGTTTCCATCAGCCAATCCTTCGGGGAATACGGTATTTTGGTTACATATAAGTATTTACCGTTACGAACCGCGGACAGGATTTCCTGATTACCTTTGACAAGTTCGATGACTTCGGGTGTGATCTCCTGTTCGAACCACACTTTTCCCTCATCAAGGTGCTTCTGAAGAACCATGATTCTCTCGGAATGGACTCTTTTAAGAAATTCATCGATAGAATCGGTTTCCTCGAACCATTGTATGTGTTTCTTGAAGCTGTCATGAGGTATTCCATGGTGGTTATCAGCAAGCACATCGTGACATATTTCCTTGCCCACCTCCAGAAGTCTGCTTACAAGCGTACATGTATTCAAAGGATATCTTTCAGGAGGTGACCCCAGCGGAGGAGCATCAAGACCCTTAAATACTCTGTCCCGGCAATCAGGATCACACTTTAACGCAAGTTTCTCCGATATTGATTCAAGCACTTCCCTGCCGCTGATGGTCGATATTATATAGATATACACATCTTTCTGATCGGTCATATAGAAATATCCGGCAAGATCTGCCAATCGCTGCATTGTGTTCTCCCCGTCAGATATCAACGCGGTAAAATATTGCTTTATGGAAGGTACAGGAACCGAATCTATATCAATACCTGCGTGAACAAGATATTTCTCCAGATCTGTAACATTTTCAATTGCTGAATTAATTGTCTCATCATCAATTTTCCTCGACCGGAGAAATTCAGTGTATTCGCATTTTTTCATGTGCAACCGCTTTCAGTTGATATTCGGATATTCTGTACTGTCTGATAAACGTCTCATCCTCATCCCCGCAGCCATGGCGTTGTGTTTGAATACTTTCCAATTTCAAGATCCAGTGAGGTGGTAACAGTTTTGTATTCATTATCACCGGTCATGGAAGTGATAACCTTTACTATCAGGTTATCTCTGTCCATAATGCTTGCGGGCATATGTATCAGCATACCCGCAGTAACCTTTTCTATAAACCTGGCAAGACGCCTTCCTGGAAGAATCTCCGGGCTCGTTCTCGATGTGTAATTCATGGGATCAATTATAAGAATCGGTAGATGAGCAATACCGCACATTTGGGCTTCTTTTCTGACCTCTCCGTAAAGATCGCTCTCGTACGGTTCCTGACAGCCCAGTGGCAGAGGTTCCGGCATACAGTCGGACAGGAGCATGATGAAGCTTCCGGTTCTGCCGGATGCAGTGCTGCATCCTTTGAGAGTTCTTCTTGCAATCATCAGAGCTTCTGCCAGCGGCGTATAGCCTGATGAAACCAGTTCCGCAATCCTTCCGTATACGCGGAGTCTATTTCTTGTCGGTTTAAAGTGAAGTACAGGATAGCCTTTGTGCATGGAGACCAGCCCTACTTTTGACGTGGGATCAAAATGATCTTCAAACAGAGTCCTTAGAAGTTTGCTTAAACCGAAAAGATAGTTGCTTGATGATTTACTGGCATCAATAACAATCATAACAACGGCTCTTGGTCGCGAACTCCTCTCCCAGGCACGCCACCAGCGCTTTTCCAGCGGAACCAGGGGAAGCTTCTCACCTCCGGTAACAGCCGCAATGACCGACTGGTATACATTCATTTTCCCGACATCATCGGTTGGAACAACACGGACAGGTTTTCCGCGCGATTGGTCAACGGACGGCTGCATCCTTGTATTTTTTGCTCCGGTTGATCCCGGTTTCGCGGTTTTTGCTATTTTATCTACAAGTTTCTTTACAGCTCTGCTTTCCATGAACTCGGGAAACTCGCTTGTGAACATTCCATCCGGCTCACTCAGCAGTCTCATCTCGTCACTCCAGACATTACGTGCGCTGTCATCATTGGAATCCATCGCATAAGATATTGAAGTGAAAACTCTGCTCTGGGAATCCCATAGCCGGAGAAGTATATCCGATGCCCCGTATTTTGATCCGATACCCCATCCTGCTTTGAGAGCGCTGATTAAAGCTTTCTCCTGCGGAGGTCCTTCAAGACCGCCTTTCCGAGTTCTATGGCCTGTTACCAGAACGGCGGTGTCCCTGACATCGTCCCAGATTACTTTCGATCGTCCCCGCAGAGATGCCAGGGCTCCCGCTGCCCTTGTGATAACCATCTCCGGCCTGTGGCCATCCATCTCCAGATAACTCATCGCAAATGCTATTGAAGCAAGGGTTCTTATCTTGATTCCCACTCTGGGAAGCCTCTTTCGAGCCTTTATTATCTTTTCTCTCAGTATAGCATCTTTCCCGCGATATCCTTCTGCTGCTTTCTCTCCAATGTATTCAAACGAAAGCAACCTTTTGATCAGATCTGCCCTCTCTTCACCGCTTCCAAGACTGCTGACTTCCACCGAGAGGTCGAAACGATCCAGAAGCTGGGGTCGCAATCTGCCTTCATCAGCGTTCATAGTAGCAAACAGCTTGAATCGGCTGGTGGTTGATACAGAAATGCCTTCCCTTTCAACTGTCAGCACTCCGCTTGCTGCGCAGTCAAGTATCAGGTCCACAAGCCTGTCGTTCAGCAGGTTTACATCCTCTATAAGAAGTATTCTGCCGTCAGCCCTTTCCATGAGACCTGGATTCAGATGTGCTTTTCCTGTGCTCAATATTGCTGAAAGATCCAGGCTGCCGGTTAGATTCTCTTCTGTAACACCCAGTGGAACCCTGACAATGGCCTGATCCGCATCCATCTCAGGATGCAGGAAACGGGCAGATCTCATCAGAACACTCTTGCCCGAACCCCTTGTACCCATAATGAGTACTCCCCCAAGAGAGGGGTCAGTCATGGCTATCTGAATGGCAAGCCGGGCTTTATCCAGGCCCTGTATGGCTGAGAAGGGAATATCTTTTCCGAGCAAACCCGTCAATCCTTTTCAGTCAGAATTGTTTCAGGATCGAAGTATTTTCCGCTTTTCGATTTCCAGATTCTGGAAGCTCTGGTTTTCACCTGTTCGATGAGCTCATCTCTTGAAGGAGGCTGATTCATCCCTCCCGATCTTGTTCTATGACATACACACAGTGGAGCAACTTTGAGCAGAGCTTCAGAATTCACTTCAGACTTTGCCTCAAGGGCGGACCATGCAATTGCCGCCCGTATCATTACAAGATCCGGTCTCTGACCGTCGACATTCAGTTCGGACATTGCCTCTGCAACTGTCTCTATCGCTGCACATGGCAGTTTCACATCATGAAGTCTGGAGCGGGCTGCGGATATGGTTTTCCTCAATCTCAGGACAGCTTTCTCATGAGCCCTGTTGAAACGCTTCCGATCACTCTCGTAAGCCAGTGTCCGTTCAATTATCTCTATTCTGAGGCCGGGGTCCCGTTCAGTCCTGATGTCAACGGACATTGCGAACCTGTCCAGTATCTGGGGTCGCAGGTTACCCTCCTCCGGGTTCATGGTGCCTACAAGAATGAATCTTGCAGGATGGGTTACTGAAACACCTTCCCTTTCGACTGTGTTGAAACCGCTGGCACAAGCATCAAGTATATCATCGGTGATATTGTCAGGTAGAAGATTTACCTCATCAACATAAAGAACCTGATTGTTTGCCCTGGCCATGAGCCCCGGCTGAAATTTCTGCACACCATCACGCAAAAGGAGTTCCACATCAATTGTTCCAAGAAGGCGATCCTCGGTAACCCCAAGCGGTACCGTTATCAGCTCGGGTCTGGTGCTGATGGTATCTTGAAGATTACCGCTTTCCAGAGCCTTGCTGCAATCATTGCATAGGAAACTATCGCTCACTCCCGAACAGCCGTACTGGCAGTTCTCAACCACTGTCCGGTCAGGAAGTATATCCGCGTAAGAACGGACAATTGTACTCTTGCCGGTACCCTTCATGCCGGACAGAAGGACTCCTCCCATGCCTGGATCTACCGCCGCTATGGCAAGTGCGAGCTTCGCGTCTTCCTGACCGACTATTCCTGAGAATGGAAACATTTTCTGCCTTTCATAATAACCGGATAATAAAATACATAGAATATTTGATTTGTATAACATATAGAAATTCCGGCAATCGATAAACAGCAGCTTTCTTTATTGCAGAGCATATGATACTTTCATAGTTTATTTATCAATCTGAATCATTCATGCCGGGAATGCAATAATTCCGACACTTTCCCGTCTCTGAAGACAAGCGAAGGGAAACAACTGGAGATGAACCATCAGAGAAAATCAGCACTGGCGGAGTTCTTCCACTCCAACTACAGCCGCCTGGTCAATTATGTCAGATGCATGATTGATGATTCTGCTCACAGAAGCAGCGAGGACATAGTTCAGGATGTGATGCTGGGGATACTTGACAGGCCGGATATTGTGGCGCCCATTTCCGATCTGCCCTCCTATGTTCTGCGATCTCTTAAAAACAGAATCATCGACCACTACAGAACCCCGGGAAAAGAAACCGTTTCTCTGGACACGGAGCATGAAAACGGGCTCAGCCTTTTCGATGTTCTTCCGGATACGAAGTACGATCCCGAAGATTCTTACCACAGACGCGCTCTTCTCCGGCTTATCTTTGAGATGATTCGAGAACTTCCCTCCGTACAAATGGAAGTAATCATTGAAACAGAGTTCAATGAAAAAACATTTAAGGAGCTTTCTATGCTATGGAACGTACCGATGGGAACACTGCTTGCAAGGAAACACCGCGGTATCAGAGCCATCAGAAAAGAACTTGAAAGGATTCAGGAGGTAAAGAATGAGTGATTGCAGAGCAAGGTTCATGAATCATGAGATCGGTGGAAGAGGCCCTGCAAAAGTATTTAAAGTAGCAGGCCTGGTACTTCTTGGAATAATAGGCATAACATTACTTGCCATAGTCTTCGGGGTTTTCGTAAAATGGCTGTGGAACGCCCTGATGCCTGAGATATTCGGTCTGCCTGAAATAAGTTACTGGCAGGCCGTAGGTCTTGCTGTCCTGGCCCACATCTTCTTCGGTGCGCATGGCGGCCCTCATCATTATGAACGGAGCGGAAAATGGAAGAAAAAGAAGGATGTTCCAACCGGAGATACTGAAATGAGCCCCTTCCACAGGGAGATGGAACAGGACTACGCTGAGTTCTGGCGTGAAGAGGGGCGCGAGACTTTCAAATCCTGGATGCGCAGGGAAAACGGCATCGAACCTGAAGAAAGCTGACTCTCGCAGTATTAAAACAGATGGACAGGCGGCCATGCCGCCTGTCCCTTGCATGAATCCATCCGTTGAACAATAATTCCTCCTTCGAAAATACAGGGAAAGGATTTATTGATATGATGAATATTCTGTCGGGCAGGCCGGTTCTCTGCAGTCTGCTGGCTACTCTGCTCTGGGGGGCCTGGGCGGTGGGTGCCAAATATTCTGCGGACAGGATCGGATTTTTCAACTCATCGTTGTTCTACGTTCTTTTCTCATTCATGACCGTAATGACAATCTATTCGATCTCAGGTATCAGTCTTCCGAAACTCACATCTGCTCCGGCAATTATCGCGATGGGCACCGGTATTGCAGGAGGACTTGCTCTGATCTGCTTCCAGGCGGCAATCAAGAGCGGAGACGTAAGTACTGTTGTACCAATAACGGGTCTGTACCCGATTATACCGGCCATTTACGGCATCATGCTTCTCGGTGAAGACGTAACTCCTGTAAAGATCGCAGGAATCCTGCTGGCCATAGTAGCGGCTATTCTGCTGTCTCTATAACTCCCGGTCTGATGTTCCGGCTTACTTCAGTACCGTGATCTTCTCCGAAACCATCCCCTGAGTATTCATTGCTCTTACTATGTATACCCCTGAGGGTGATCCATCAGAATTCCAGTTGAATTCATGTGAACCGGTGTTGAACTCCCTGTCAGCCAGTGTACCCACAAGCCGGCCTGTTATGCTGTATATGGCCAGATTCACATGGGAAGACTGCTGCAGAGCGATGGATATGCTGAGATCTGTTAAAACCGGATTGTTCCGGCATACAAGTGTCAGATGCATTCCTCCAGATTCCGTATCTCCATCTTCTATCCCCTGCGGACCTTCACCGATATCGAGGATGATGCCTTCAATGAAGTTCATGCCGTATGGCATGCCGGATAGGGGAAAATCATACCATCCGTTGTAACTGCCGCCCCAGCCGAAGTTGAAGTGATAGAAATCATCTGTATTGTACCCGTCAATTACAATATTATGCCCGTAAGTGGGTCCTTCATCGACTATGGCAAAATGTGCAGGCATAGCATCGATCATATTCTGAGACAGCCTCTCGTACAGGCTGTCGGACGTGGCATACAACAATTCGGAATCAACAAAGGTGAATCTCTGATACGCGGTTGCCGCCTGACCGACACCGTAGGTGCCGGATACCGATGCTGAATAAACCTGATGGCATGCGGCTCCGCTGGCAAATACAATAGCAGCCTTATCTGATGAAGTGATCGGAACCGAGTTGTCCCAGTGACTTTCAAGAGTGTCCAGATACGCGTTCAGTTCCGGCCAGGAGGGAAAATCATGGGCCACATGATCATCGTCTATCCAGTAGGATTCATAGAAGTTATGGTAGTAATCATCAGTGGAGTCATCGAATCGAGTACTGTTTATCTCCTCCTGGAAGTTCAGGATAGCAGCCATGGCTACTGCAGGACATCCTGCAACACTCCTGGACCCCGCATTCAGGTCCATTGGACAGTAGTTATTGTACGGGGGGCTCTGAGTCCAGTTTTCCATGAGCCATCCGCCTGTGGGGGTTGATCCCTCTGGAGGCCACTGTTCAAGCATCAGCGGGGACAGAGTAACGAAATCCCCCGTAATGTACTCATCCCACTGTCTCCCGCACTCGGATTGATGTTCTTCTGTGATATTATTCAAGCTGGAGAGCCGTGCGATAAGATCCATCCTTACTATGTCGAAAAGGATGTTCCTGTCGTGCCGGTCGTCAGTGCAATGATCGGTATAGGAATAAGCAATCACCGGAGGGAGCATGTCATCCGCACCCACTATCACGTAACCGGCGGGGTTCAGCTCGAATACATAAGCCAATGTTGAACCCCCCTCATCATCCATGATTACAGTGAGGAAAGTAACCGAATGATCATCCAGTCGACCATCATGAAACAGTTTGGATTCCGCTACCGCCTCAGCGGTATTCCGCTCCACCGGCAAAGCATAAACAAGACTCACTATGATAAGGCATGCCGTCAAGTACATCTTCCTGAAACTCATTTATACTCCTTTTGTTACCTGAGCAGAACCAATCTTGAGGAATCGGAACTGCCAGCCTGCGTAACACCTCTGCAGAAATAGACACCTGACGGAACGGGTACGCCACTTTCGTCTCTTCCATCCCAGGAAATGATGTGATTTCCCGGATCAAGCAGGCCATCTTTCAGAACAGAGATCATCCTTCCGTGCATGTCATATACTTCAATTCGTACATCAGTTGCCGAAAGGCCACCAAGATAGAAGGATATTGAAGGTGACGAAGTACATGGGTTGGGATAAATACTGTGGAAACACAGAGGCGAAACCCCACCGGTCTCCGTCTGTTCCGTAATACCTGTCTGATCAACATAGAGATAGGCTGTCACGTTAACACGCTGTGTTACGTTGAGAGACGACTCGTTCGATATGACAGAACTGTACTGTTCGTCTGACGGAATGATGAAATCCACAGCTCTGGAAGAGGTATCCTCCGCTATCTCAAATGCTTCAAACGGATTGCCGCCAGTGTAATTCGCATAGCTGCTCTCGTCACAAATGAAGAAATCAACGTTTCCCACAGCATACGTTTCAGAGTATACGTCCATATCGTCAAGGTTCTTGCCGTATACGGTTTCACCAGGAGTATCGAATTCAATCACGATCCGGTAATCATCGTCTGGTGGTTCAGGTAATGTATCGGGTGAGACATCCAGCCAGGCAACCTCTCCTGGAAGGGTTACGTCCATAATGTAGTGAGCGCCGATTCCTGTTGAAGTAGTGACAGTGTGGTACCCAGATGCAGGATAATTACCTATGGGACTTGTTACCAAAATGTAAAGCGGTCGGCTGTCACCGAAGAGATATTGACCTGTACCTGAACTTGCTGTGTAATCAACAAGGCATCGAGGGCCCGGACTGCCATTGCTGTTAAGTACTATGCAGGCTCCATCTACAGGGTTTCCCAGAAGATCGGTCACATTGACTGACAGAGTACAGACATCGGTATACCGTTCAGTCACGTTCCAGGTATAGCCGTCTCCTCTCCAGTCAAATACTGAGGCTATATCCCAGTCCCAGCCGGGATCGTAAACCCTGGGATCATCTATATGTGTTCCCACAGGCTCCCAGGCTATCCACTCCCTCTCCCAGAACTCGTTTGTTTTGTGATTATCTCGGTACATTGCTGAAATCGTTGTCGGTATGAGCGCTGTTCTGGACGCGGCAGCTGTAAGATATGAATGAACACTGCAGGTTCCTCTGTGCAGGTGATATATCCTGACAGGCTGGTTGTGGTGAGGTGTGGAAATGAACTGCATAACCGTTGTGATCCATGTAGTAAGAGCCCCTATAGCTCCGTTGTCGAGACTGTTCTGATTACAGTTCCAGAGAGTGGTGCAGACAGAAAGGGAGTCTTTCAGAAGAGGATATCCAGTATCCGCATGGTTGAACAGATAATCCCTCCAGAAAACACCGTCAGGAGGATCTGCGTGACCCCCTGTCGCAGGGTTGATATAATCCGGTCTCTCTTTGTGCAGTTTCGGATGAACGACAAACCAGTAGTAGATTTCCCGCGGCAGTTCAAAAGTCAGTGTATCGGGATCCTCGTAAACCCTGTATTCAACAGTCGAGTAATAATCTCCACCGGTCAGTGAAGTGCCGTAATCTATTATGTCTGCATAGGGCAGATGTTCGTCCGTATCGTACAGCAGCGACACATTGAATTCAAGAACTTCCGGATAAAAGAAGCTGCTGCCCAGCACCTCCGGTGCCAGATGCGCTACTTCAAATATTATCTCATCAACATGCGGATCAGAGGCTTCCAGAATCATGTCAGCATATATATCCTGATAGGAATCCGAAAGTCTCGAGAGGTTGTCTGCCAGATCTATCTGTATCCATTCGGGAGCTCTGTCTACAGCGTCCTGAGCCATGCTTGTCAGACCGTCTTCCGGCGGTTCAAACATCAGTGTTCCCGTATCATTCATATAAGTGATCACGCATTTCTCACCGGTGGGGATCCTTATTGAAGCGTTGATCGAATCGATCAGAACCCATTCATAATCAAACTGTCGTGATTCACCTGCATATCCGTCTCCTGCTGTCTCTCCTGAAAGAGACAGCAGAATGACAGAAATAATAATTATCCGGGCTGATAGAGTTACCGGCTTGCGGCTTATTCCGATACTCATCTAAGATGCACCACTCTTGTTGTGTAATCAGCGGATCCGGCTACCAGTCTGCAGATATAGATACCGCTGGGAACCTGGTTCGCCACGTTCCCACCCCATGTTACCGTATTGTTCCCTGCTTGCATCGTTTCATTGATCAGTGTGTCCACAAGCCTTCCTGAGATATCGAATATCTCAAGTGTAACAGGCATCTGTTCAGGAAGGTCAAACGATATGACAGTCGAACCGGAGAACGGATTAGGGTTGCTCACGAGGTTACAGTCGGTGAGAATCTGTACGTCGCCTCCGCTTATACCTGTAAGAGGATTACAAGTAAAAACGACTTCCCTTGTCGTACCCTCCGTCAGCGCAGGTTCGCCCTGACTCCAGATATAAAGCAGTGCAAAATTATCGGTTACCACAGCATCCTTGCAGTCATGGCTTACTATTGCGATGTCCTGCAATCTGACGGGCAGAAGAACAACTGGATGTCTGTTTCCCCATTTACTGGTATATCCCGGAGTTCCATCAATATTCATTGTAATTCTGACAGTGCCCTGCCATGGTGAGCCTGAACTGTCAATAAGTACTTCCTCAGTGTAGAGCAGCTCATCGTAAACACCAACGTCAGCGACCCTCGCCTCCATTGCCGGATCTCCGTACATCGCTGAACCGTTCATGTCAGGTGCGCCTCCCGCTCCCGGTACACCATTGTACTTGTCATAATAAAGTTCCTGATTCGCAAGGAAGTAAGCCTCAGGCCAGGTGTAATGAACCTGACGTTCGAAAAACGCCTTGGTCCCTCCGTGCTGTTGGCTGTACGAACCTTCGTTTATTACGTAGCCGGTATAGAAATAAGCTCCAGTGGTGTGCAGCCATCCCGGGGCCATCGAATAACTATTGACAATCTTGCCGATCTGGCAGTTACCCAGACCGAAGAAAATCTTCGCATTAGTCGAGTTTATATCAAATTCAGTACCTGAATGAGCAAGACCATACGCCTGTCCAGAAGAAGACGACCTGAAATAGCCTTCGTTGCCTGAAGTCGGATAGTGCATCTGCCACTGGTAGTGAGCTCCATGTCCGCTTGTGATAAAAATATCAACAGTATCGGCATTCAGGCAGCTAACAAGCCATTCCGTCCTGTCCGTCGGACCGTCGGTATGCATAACTGTATTGGGATCGTTCAATGCCTTGGTATAATAGAGTCCGTAAGTAGCTTCGCTGGTAGCAATACCTTGAGGGTAATGACTCAGATCACAGCTTGTTGTTCCACCCAGAACGGTTTTTACATCGAATCCTTCAGGCCCTGTAGCAATCCGGAGAGCATCGGTAACATCGTATCCGGTGATAATTCCCCATATCGCGTCTCCGTATGGATCGTCATCAAGTCCGCGGCCGAATTTCCAGATTGTATCAACATATGTTGCTGTTGCATTTTCCTTTTCAGAAACAAATGCCATGTAATCCGGCGCGTATGCTCCCAGACTTTCCTGTATGTCATACATATTATTGTCATAAGAAAAGACACTTGCAGAATACTTCGCAACAAGGCTGTCGACCACTTCAGCCCATTCAGGATCCGCATATGTATCATTCCGAATAATTACGGCGTACCTGAATGAACCTCTTTCAGCGGTCCACTGAGCCGTGACCGGAGCGGCAGTGATACACAGAAGGCACACAAGAAGCAGCATTGTGCTGATACTCGCGATCTTCCCGCTATATTGCTTAAAGTTATTCCTCATTGCAACCTCCAATTTAATTATAGGAACTTCGATTATGAATACTACATTTAATAATGATAGAATACTGCTTTATTGAAAATATTTGATAGAATGTCAAGTCCTTAATTATCCCTTGAATTTGCACTTTGTTATTCCTGTTATTGTTATTTATAGATATATGGATAATTGATTTTTTTGCTGATAACATGGAATATTCACGTTCTGGAATAGAACAGGAGTTGAAAATGATACATTCTTTAATCATAGCAGCATTGATATCATCCTCGGGTCCGGGTGGTTTTGAACTCGGAGCAATACTCGGAGAACCTACAGGTATCAGCATGAAGCTCTGGCTTGGCGGCTCTACCGCACTTGATGGTGCAATATCCTGGTCGCTTCGGGACAGTGGTGAAGATAAACTTCATCTCCATGCGGATTATCTATGGCACAGTTTCAATGTAATCAATGATGATAGTGGCCTTCTTCCGATTTATTACGGTTTCGGCGGCCGTATTATCCTCAAAGACGAAACCAGTTTAGGCTTCAGGGCTCCTGTAGGGATTTCATGGCTCCTCAGCGGAGCACCGCTTGACCTATTCATCGAAGTTGCAGGGATTATTGATATAATTCCGGATACGGATTTCGACATGAACGCAGGTATCGGAATCAGGTATGTTTTCTAGCAAGAGTAATCTTCCTGTGCGTGACATCGATACAGGCAACCTGCTCGAGCTTCTCATGGTTATGGCTGTTGTTACAATCATTATTAATCGAGCTTTCCTCGCTATGACGCACTACCCAAAGATCGCATTCGGCTCCCTGCATATCGCCCACATGTTGTGGGGCGGTCTTCTGATGCTTGCGGCTCTGGTCATGCTCTTCCGCTTCTGGAACCCGTCAATACGACGTCTGGCGGCATTCATAAGCGGAGTGGGATTCGGCTTATTTATTGATGAACTTGGAAAATTCATAACAGAAGATAACGACTATTTCTTTCAGCCAACGATTGCGATCCTGTACACACTGTTCATGACACTGTTCCTGGTTTTTCGACACCTGATCAACAGATTTCCTCTCACGGAAAGGGAAATATCCGTGAACAGATCCATTCGCGAAACGCTCGGAAGCAGCACCATTCCGGAGTCCCGGTATCTGCGCAGCTACTATTTCATTCGTCGAAAAGTATATGTGACGCTAAACCACCTTCTTTCCATACCCAGGGTAATCCCGACAGTCATGATTCTATTCGTACTCGTAAGCCTTCTTCAATTCGCGACAATTTTCGGATGGGTGAGTCCGAACTGGATTCCGTTTGATGATGTGTCCGGTCTATCAATCGTTGGAGCTTTTATAGGCAGCATGTTCGTTATTATCGGTCTTCTGCGCTTTCGATCATCGAGAATAACAGCCGCACACTGGTTCAAACGTGCGGTTCTTATCAACATATTCGTTACGCAGATATTCCTTTTCTACCAGTCACAGCTCACGGCTCTTTGGGGTCTTGCAGTTACTCTTCTTGTATATGTGTGTATCAGTTATTACATCAGCTATCATCCCGATTCGGGTCTTCAGGTGAAGAAACCTGCATTGACAGAACAGGTGTGATATGAATGAGCTTTCAGTTGTTATCCCCTCGAAGAACGGGGCAGCAATGAAGTGCTGTAAAATTAGAAGAAGATTCAGTCAGATTCCGGCGGGATCTTCGATGTCAGTACTACCATTCTGTCGGGGATTTCAGGATCCATTACCACCGAGAGCCTGTTGCCGGGGGAAAGGTTTACAAGGTCCAGAAGACTGACGAAGCATCTGTGCTTAACCTTCATGGCGAAACCATCAGGGAGTTCGAGGGAAAGTTCCATCTCTATTTCCGGCGCGTTGTTCACCGTTGTACCGGTTTCTGTCATCGATAGAAGGACAGCTTCCAATTTGATGCCATCTCTCAGGAGTTCCGCCTCCCTCCTGTTGCCTTTCTTCATGTTGAACACCAGAAAGAAAGTGAACAGTGGTGGAAAAACGATGAAAAAGATACCCAGAAAAAGTATCTCGTCCATCGGGAACCATGTATCGGGTGTTCTGAGCCCGTTTCCGTAAGCTACTAGGATAGCAGTACCGACAACGAGGAAAACGATCAGAGGTATAGCGAATATCCACCATCTGCCGGGGATATATCTCCAGGCGCTCATGTAACCTCCACTATCATCTATCTTATCACCATTACCCTAACGGATGATACTTCAATTCCCTGTGTCAGTCGAATGAGAGTATTCAGTCCTGCCATTATTGCAGGAATATCAGACCCGATATTGGAAGTTCTCTATCATAGGAACAAGAACAGCAACACTTTACATCCTGCTTACTTCACGATCAGCATTTTCCTAGTAACCAAAAGGGTCTCCCCAACATGCAATTCGCAGAAATAGACACCACTTGGAAGGTCTCTTGCCTCAAAGACCACGGAATATGTACCCGGTTCCTGGAAACCGCTCACCACGGTCCGAATCTCCCTTCCGAGCGTATCGTAAACCTTCAGGGACACCTCAGACGATCTCGGCACTTCATAAGTGATTGTGGCTGTGGGATTGAATGGATTCGGATGACTCTGAAGGAGAACACCATTCACATTCAGGTCGCTTGAAGGTTCTGTATCAATACCCACGAGGATGCCCACAGCTTCGTTGATTAGTCGTGTGTGACTGTAAATGGAGAGATTGTCATCCTCAGGTAGATTGATCGGTATCTCGTTGGGTCCTAATCCAGTTGTGTATACAGGGAATATCCAGCTTTGGAAAATAGAATGATCAGATTCTATATTTTCATTATTGACAAAGTTGACCCATTCCATCGTCCGCTCGTAATAAGTGCTATCGACGTATTCATCGACTTCCCATATCTGGCTGTCCCAGTAAATATCGGTAAAGATGATACCGAATTCTACATTATGAGCTTCAAGAAATGATTTCAATTCCAGCAGATCGGATACGACATCGATGTTTATTCCCAATGAGATGTACTGATCAATTCGGGGGCCATGAACATCTATATGCAGAAACGGAAGTGAAACGCCTCTTGCCTCCAGGGCGATGATCCACTCCTTGAACTGAGCAACTCCCACTTCCGGGTAGAGCCCGATTTGTCCGATTGTAATTGATGGAAACCATACTTTCATCTGTAAAATGTATGCGGCTACGTAATCTGCCAGTTCGCCAAGTGAATCAACAAGACAGGGCCTTGGGTCTGTTTGGCCTGTATAGATATAGAAGAATTCAGGGTACCATTGTCTAATGGGTTCATCCATTGCCAGGTAACGGACAACTCCGCCATTTGATTGAACATTCTGTATAACATTTATTGACCCATCCAGCGAAAGGTTAAAGACATATTCACTCGATGAGCATATCAGTGGGTCATAGGACATGACAGGGCCGGCAAAGAAAGATTCTATGGCGATTTCAATATCCCACTGCCCAAGATTGTAGAATGCCTGGACATTCACCAGGTTTTCGAGATAGTTCTCACCGATGTTGTAGCCTGGATTTCCGATGCCGCTCCATCCTCCGGAACCAACCTGCCCTGTATAGAACTTGAACACATCAATCTTCGATCTGGCGGAGTCCCATTGTTCCGGATTGTTGAACAGATCTAACATATCCACGCTGCCAACATTCGGAGTGAACCATATCTGATTCTGACGTTGCGGTGACTGTGCAAGAAGCTCCTTAGCCGGAAGAATAATCATCAAGAAAATCGTAACACATTCAATTACGAATTTCATTCAAGACCTTCCTATCGGTTGGTGAGATGATTGATGATACCACCCTAAATGCATCCTGGTCAATATCATTACCGGCGAATGTACGCTTGATATAGTAAATACAGCCCAAGCATCTTAAGTGCTCGTAGTTCACGAGTGGAATTATATCCTGATGCCGGATAAGTTTCCTGTGCAGCCGGGGTTCCGTATGAAGGTCAGACAGTAGTTTACTGCATTGCATCAGTTGCATGCAAGAACTTCATTCTATATTGTCCTGCAATAATTTACGCTATTGACAGCGTGGGTTTGCTCCCAGTATTTATATCTTAATGGAAAAGATTTACAGCTGGATTAAACAAATCAGGGAGTATTTTGTAGTTCGATACTGAACTGATTGAAAGCATCCAGTTTAAGCATGTTCAGATAAGGAGACCATGTCGATGAGGAATACAGCATTAATAACGAGTCGGTGGGGTAACTTCACCTCGCTTGGAGTCCTTCTGCAGGTGTTCGCTCTTCTTGCAATGACATCACTTGCTGCTGCCGATTCAGGAAGCCTGGTGCTGAGTCTCTATCCCGGGGAGTATGAAATAATTCAGGGTTTTGATGGTCAGAGAATTGAGATGGAAGACTTCAGCCAGTTGATGGACCCCGGAAAACCTCTGCTTCCCATGAATAGGTTCCAGATTCTGCTTCCTCCGGGCGCCAGAGCAGTCTCAGTAGATGTGATTAATTCCAGCTCCGGTGAGCTACCGATGTATTACGACATTCAGCCATTCGAGGGGGTCCTCCCTCTTCTCAGCCCGCCGCATCTTGAAGAAGAACTGGCCAGGCTTGATGAGGAGTGGCAGACTAACTATGAAGCAACATACCTCAGCGACAATCCATATCCCAACAGGATTGCCTGGCTTTCCGGAGCAGGTACTCTTCGCAAGTACTCCTATGTTTCGGTTGCTTTCTGTCCGTTCACGTACCACCCTGTATCAGGGCGGCTTATCTGCCACCACCGTGTTGATGTAGCCGTTGACTACACTCTGCCAGCCGTCGGAAGTCCTGAGGCAGAGCACATCGAGCAGCTTCTTACAGACTGCGTTGCCGATGAAAGAGCAGAGCAGCTTTTTCTCAACTACCGGGAACTCGCCGGTCAATACACTTCCTGTAAGGTTGAAGTGTCGTCTGACGATGTGTACGATTACATCATCATAACCACCAGCGATCTGATCGGCTCTATTACATCATCCACTTTCCCCGCATGGAAGGCGGAACTCGGATACAGTCTGAAAACCGTTCTGATAACCGATCCTTTGATCGCTAATCAGCTTGGTGATGATCTGGCGGAGCAGATAAGGAACTTCCTCAGAGAGTACTACGGGCTATGGGGAATCGAATATGTTCTCTTTGTGGGTGATTACGCCACTGTCCCGATGCGCATATGCTATCCTGATTCTTCTTTCCACGTATACGATCCATCCAATCCCAATCTTTTTGCACCCGGTACGCCCACTGATCAATACTATGCTGACCTGTCATACCCGGATTCGGAATCCTGGGATCTTGATGGAGACGGTTATCTCGGGGAATACAACCAGGATCTTCCCGATTTCCTTCCGGAGGTCTATGTGGGAAGGATTCCGGTGAATGACACTGATCGTATCACATACACCCTTAATAAATCCGTTACCTTTGAGCAGGACAACGGGAGCTGGAAGAAGAATGTTCTTCATCCGACCACCATTCTGTTTTTTGAGAACCAGGATTACAGCGGATATCCGTTTATTGACGGAGCTTCAGTGATAGACTCCATCGAAATCGGTCTTATGGACGGCTGGAACATCACGCACATGAGTGAACAATTTGGTATTGTAACGTCTCTATTCGATTGGCCCGCTGTGAGTGAAGGTGTATTCATAAATGATTGGCGCAACGGTCAATATGCAGTGGTTAACTGGTCGGGGCACGGCTGGTCCAATAGTGTCTCGCGGTCGGTCTGGGAATGGGATGACGGCGATGGTATCCCGGAATCGGGTA
>JAIOQY010000216.1 GCA_021108435.1 Candidatus Aegiribacteria sp. | reverse complement strand
GCCCTCAAGAGCTTCTCGAATAATCTTTTGAAGTTCTTTCATAACATATGGCTTATGGATAAATCCGGTTATACCTTTACCGGCAAAGCGCCTTAATATCTCCTGTTTACTGTAACCACTGGACATAATGATCCGGATATCGCTCTTGATTCTTCGCATCTCACAAAAGGCCTCTTCACCGTCCATATGCGGCATCGTAAGATCCAATAGTACACAGTCAATCTCGTTATATCTTGCCCTGAAAATCTCGACAGCCTTCAGTCCATCTTCAGTCGTTATTACTGTGAAACCCAACCGTTCAAGCATATGTCTGCCGACCGCACGGACAGTTTCCTCGTCGTCAACAATTAGGATCGTACCGTGACCATACCAGTCAAGCTCCTTGTCCATTTCTTCAGGTTCAAGTTCGGGGAGTTCCACATTAGCTGGAAAGAGAATCCTGAATGTCGTTCCTTTCCCTGGTTCACTAGTGACCCTGAGAACTCCATTGTGTCCGCGTACAATACCCAGAACAGCTGACAGTCCCAGTCCACGTCCAATAACTTTTGTTGAGAAGAACGGATCGAACAGTTTTTCTTTTGTTTCACTATCCATGCCGCATCCGGTATCGGTCACCTCGAGACATGCATACATCCCTTCCTGCAGGTTCTCGTCCATATACATTTCGAGAAGATAGGAGCGGTCGTACTGAGCAAGTCCTGTGGAAATCGAGATAACGCCGCTATCATCACTCAATGCTTCCGATGCGTTCATGATGAGATTCATTAATACCTGTCGGATCTGCGTCGCGTCAGCCATGATGATAACAGGAACATCAGAGAGGTTGTACTTCAGAATAGATTTCTTGCTTATCGAGACATCCAGAATGTGGGACATCTCGCGAACAATCTCCGAAATATCTACCGGCTCAATGACAAAATGCCCTTTTCCGGAATAGGCAAGCATCTGCCGACAGAGCTCTGCAGCTCGATGAGCTGCCGTTTCAATGTCCTGGATATTTTGACGTGCCGGAGATACAGGGGAAAGATCGAGCAGCGCAAGATCGGCGTTACCCAGGATACCAGTGAGCAGGTTGTTAAAGTCATGGGCGATACCGCCCGCAAGCACTCCCAGACTCTCGAGTTTCTGTGCCTGCAAAACTTGGCGTTCGAGACTCAGATGTTCCTGTTCGGCACGTTTGCGTTCTGTGATATTCATCATAATGCCCTGGAGAAACAGAGGTGTCCCATCATCGCTTTTAATTATAATTGCTTCGTCCCTGAACCAGACAGTTTCACCCGTTTTCGAGATCATGCGATACTCTGATACAAACGGTTCGCAGGTCTCATGGCAATGTTTAATCTCCTTCAGCACTCGGTCATGATCATCGGGAAAAAGATGCTGATTCCAGAAGTTTGTATTGTCCGAATAAGCCTGCGGTGAAAAACCAAGGAATAATTCAATCTGGGGGCTGATAAAAGTTGTTGTGCTGATCTCGTTAAGTACAGCGGTATATGTGACTGCGGGCATTTGCTCGACAAGAGACCTGTAGCGTGTCTCTGCTTTCCGCAATGCCTTTTCCGCCATCTTGCGCTCTGTTATATCCCGCCCGGCCCCCTGAAATTCGACCACGTTCCCATCTTCATCAAGGATAGCTCGATTTGTCCACTGGTTCCATCGCGACTCACCATTTGGCATGATGATGCTGTATTCATGGGTAGCAACCGGGTTCTCGCTTCCCAGAGACGCAAAATACTCCTTCACAGCCTGATGATATTCATCAGGGATCAAAGAAATAAAACTGTGACCTAAGAGTTCTTCGCGTTTCTTCTGAAAGTAGCGACAGTATGCGTCGTTAACGAATGTAAGAGTACCATCCGGCAGATTACGGCAAATGAGCTCAGTCTGGTCCTCGACGATACCACGATAGCGTTCCTCACTCTGTCGCAGGCAACCTTCCGCTCGTTTGCGTTTGAAGACATTTGCCGTCAGGGCAAGAATCATGAGGGATTGCATCACAACGAAGGCAATCACCATCCAGATATATGCTTTGTATTTATAGTACAGTGACACGGGTTCATTGATTACGATTCTCTCAGGCGGTAGATCAGAGACTGAAATTCCAAATCTGTGCATAACTCCATAATCGAACATCGGTACATTCGGGCTTTCAGTCAGCACAGGTATCTCATCGGCTGATTCACCTTTCAGTATTCTAAGGGCCAATCGTGCGGCGTGTTCACCCTGGGCTTCGCCGCTGATTACTATTCCACCCACAACACCGTGTCCTACAAACATATCCCAGGCAGTGTATACAGGAGCATCACTGTTCTCCGTAACAAGCATCGTGTATTCATTATAGCTGAAGGTTCTTCCGGCTTTATCTCTATAGAAAGACATGAGTAGAACAATTGCTTTATCGGGCAGAGTGTTAAGAGCTTCTATCAGGTCTTCAGTGGTCATATTGAACAGCTCAATGAATTCAATTCTAGTGGTGAATTCCGGTGCAACTTCTCTGAAGTGTTCCAGGTTCCAGATGCCGGTAGGAGTGCTGTCATTTACCACAGCCACATATTGTGTACCAGGGTGCAGATCAAGAGCCAGTTCAATTGTGCCGCGCAGATCCAAAGCCTCTGCCACACCTGTGATTCCGTGTACACCATTAATCCGGGATTCCGAATAATTATTCAGTCCGCAGAAAACGATGGGAACACCCGGAAAAAGCTGATCACGTTGAGTCAGCATGAAATTCAGCGCATTGTCATCAGTGGTAATGATGAGATCAAAGTGATCAGCCTCATACTTCGTCCTGTACAACTGCTCCAGTAGAGGAAACATGGTCTCTGTTACATGAACCTTCGTGTCCATATACTCAATATGAATATTAATCTCGAAATCAGTTTCCTCGAGGATAGAACGAAGTCCTGCATTGATACTTTCAGTCCAAATGAACCCCGGATGATATGAATGAAGAATCAGGATGCTCGGAACATCACGATTAGGAATATCTGCTGAAGTGAAACCTGCACTGCTGATCAACACCGTAATCAACACGCAGAACAGTGCGTTCAATGATGTACTTCTCAAAGTATGCATGGCAACATTCTGGAGCCTCCGTACATAACAGCATACAGGTGTTTTTCTGGTGGACACACATTCTGTATAAACCCCTGATCGGCAGACTTCACTCTCTGAAGCAAAATATCCAGATTATGGACGTAATGTCAATACCAATAAAAACCCTAAATACTAATTTGCCTGAGCAGTTTTCGGTATAGTTTTCTGGCTTCAAGCATGAAATCATTGAATCTTCCATCCTTGAAATCCGGAAAGCTATGGTCAGGAGCAGTGAATGAACCGCGACCATACCTGAGACACGTGTGAGCCCATACGCCTTTTCCCATGTAAATTTTATCCGGAGCGCTTTTGAATGAGGCAAGAACAAGTTTACTGTAATCAAGATACCCGGGGTCGATGTTCACTGTGCGATTAGCCTTCCGATCCAGATAACCGTTCTCAATACTTTCGCAGAAATATTTCCATTCAGCAATCTCAGAAGCATCCCATAGCTTGCTGAAACAGTACCAGCACCTTGAGAGAGAAGACCCCATCTCTTTTTCATAGTAATCTGAAAGATCGAAAGGGTAAACGGGACTAACCAGTTCTGCCTCTCCGAATCTGGATTCAAGCGGTATACGTGTACTTTCCTTCAGATGATCCTCAAGAGAGATGATGCTGACAATAACCATTACAGGGGGAACTTCTACCTGTCCTGACATAGCTTTATCCATTCACTTAGCGCAGCATCAGCAACAGTTCGGTTCAAACCGAAGTACTTCTCAATCTGTCCGGAGTAGTTATCCCGGAGTTTCTCGTTCTGCTTTCCCTCCTTAGCAACTATGCGGAGGTTCATATTGTGAGCGGATAACCGTCTATCTTCACTTCGGCAGTTCAGATGAAGGCTGTTCATACCTGTAGCATCAAAGGACATCTGCCAGTGCCTTCTGAATTCTGCACGGCTTACAGGTTTCAGATATACTTCGTATCTCCACTGCCTGTTCTCGCCCTCTATCGTATACATGTTATATGACTTACTTTCAGAATCAGGTTCCCATATCAGTTTCTTATCGTATACATCAAGCCTTGTATTCTTTCCCTGCTCCAGAGGTATCGGTACGGGAACAAGGTATCCGGGATCCGCCAGAAATCGAGTCCCATCGGGAGTGATAATTAATAGAGCGCAATGGATATTCCTGCCATGCCGCATTTCAGCCATAACTGGGTTACAGATATAACCCGCTGATTCAAGAACATCGCCAAGCGCAGCAGTAAGAGAGAAGCACGTTCCTCCCGCTCCATTCTGAATATGTTCACTGATAACGGTTCCAGGCAGTCTCAGCCTGCTTGCTTTCTCTTTTAGCTGTGCTTTAGTTAAGAACTTGGTTAGGTTTTCCCATGGTATACTCGAAAAGCTCTGAACAATTTTACGAAGGGAATCCTTTTTAGCATCGTCAGGAACCAGACCGAAGTAATCGAAGAACATAGCCGCTGCTCTGGTAATCCTCTGATGGTCTGCCATGTCGGGTTCCTTTCATTTTCTGATTAATAGGGGTGTGAAAGTTTAATGGACCGGGGACGCATTCGCAACCTCAACGGTTTCCTCAAGCAGATTTTCGGTACCAGAGTCTATAAAATTGGTCTCTGGGGTGGATTCACATGCCCCAATCGGGATGGAAGTATCGGGACCGGAGGATGTTCATTCTGCAACCCAGCAGGCAGTCGTCCGATGACCTTTAAAGAAGGCATGTCAATCACTGAGCAGTTGGAAGCCGGCTCCCGATATGTTGCATCCAGATATAAAGTTGACAGTTTTCTGGCCTATTTTCAGGACTATTCCACGACCTATGCAGATACAGACAAATTGAATACACTTTATTCAACAGCGCTTGATTTTCCTGGAGTTGTCGGCCTGACTCTCTGCACAAGGCCGGATTGTCTGAATGCAAAGATTCTTGATCTACTGGAAGAATTTTCAGAAAGAACCTTTCTCCTGGTTGAACTGGGTGTTCAAACATCGAATGACAGAATTCTGAAGGATATGAACAGGTGTCATACATCGAAAGACACTCTGAGTGCAATGGAAAAGCTTCACTCAAGGAGTATCCTTACTACAGCTCAGATGATAATCGGTTATCCTGGATCCGATGATGAAGATATTCTCACTGATGCGGAATTCATTCTAAGAACAGGAACTTCAGGATTGAAACTGCAGAACCTTCATGTGGTAAAAGACACCGCGCTTGAAAGAATGTACCTTAACAATGAATTCAGCTTAATAACGATTGATAAATACATTGATAGAGTCGTTACTTTCCTCGAGTATACGGAACCGTGGGTCGTAATACAGAGACTGACCGGAGAGGCTCATCATGATCTGACAGTGGCTCCAAAATGGTCTCGGATCAAACAATCGGTAGTAAACGGAATACATGAGGCACTCGAAGACAGGAACAGCTGGCAGGGCAAGAAACTCGGACATCCCAGAACTGCGCTGGACGCTCCTTTCCCCAACGTAAGAACACACTGGAATCTCAACTGACGAGTTGCCGGAAATCCCTGCTGTACTTAGATTATTCCTTCCGAATTCAATTGATTGCTGTTATTCTGGATTCAGCATTAATTACTAAGCTGAACCTGGAGGTCCCAATGATAGAGCGCTCAACAATCCAGTCTGTTCTTGCAGGAGAATGTAAGGATGAGATTGTTACTGTCTACGGTTGGATCAGAACAGCCAGAATGGGTAAAAATGTAGCTTTTGCCTCTATAAATGATGGCTCATCTTCTTCTGTTCTTCAGGTTGTTTTTGACAGAGACCGATTCACGGATGATGAACTCTCAGGGCTTTCCACCGGTGCATGCATCAGGATCAGCGGTAAACTGATTGATTCACCGGGTACTGAGCAGTCACAAGAGATCAATGCTGAACAGCTGGAGATTATCGGTCCCGTTGGAGATGATTATCCTCTTCAGAAAAAAAGGCATTCCATCGAGTTTCTAAGGACAATCCCTCACCTCAGACCCAGGACGAATACATTCGGCGCTGTATTCCGGATGAGCCACCACCTCAGCCTCGCGATCCACAGGTTCTTCGATGAAAACGGTTTCTTCTTTATCCATGCACCGCTTATTACAACAAGCGATGCCGAGGGGGCCGGAGAAGCCTT
>JAIOQY010000215.1 GCA_021108435.1 Candidatus Aegiribacteria sp. | reverse complement strand
TTCCAGCCATCTTTTAAACTTCAGGAGAAGATCCGTGAAGGGTCAAAAGTCAGAAAGATATACGACACTCCAACTACGCCATGTGAACGCCTTCTGGCAGATCCCAGGGTTGATATGAAAGTAAAGGAGAATCTGAAGGAACAGCTCGAGAGTCTAGATCCAGTTTTATTGCTGAAAAGAATGCGTGAAGCTCAGACCAGTTTATCGGAATTGCATAACAGAAATGCAGATTCCGAAACTAGTAACAGGCAATCAATGGAAGAATTTGTAAAACAACTTCCAGAGCTGTGGAAACTAGGAGAGGTTCGTCCAACCCACCGAAAGAAACCTCAGAAACCTCATACATGGCGCACTAGAAAAGATCCCTTTGAGTTGGTATTCCCACTGATATTGAAATGGCTTGAATCCGAACCGGATAGAACAGCAAAAGAATTATTCCTACGGCTTCAGAAAAAGTATCCGGGTGAATTCAGGGACTGTCAACTGAGGACTCTGCAGCGTAGAGTTAAAGCCTGGCGAAGTAGAATGGCACGCAATTTACTAAAGCTATATACTTATGAAGAGATGAACACTGAAGAGGTAACGACAACTATCGCTCGGTAACATTATTCAGTGAGGCAATACGACAGGGAAGAACATATTGTCGCTGGACAGGATACATACCTCTATATATTTTAACAGCATCAAGAGCTTGCCTTATCTGCCAATCCTCTCTACCTTCTCTGCAAAGAATATCAGCAAATTCAGCATCGTCCGGATTACCCAGGACAAGGAAATGTTTCACCCAACCTGTCATGTATGGTATATGATTTTCCTGTACCATGTTAAGCGATGATAGCTTATCTCTGTATTCATTCATATCGTACTTCATAATTATTAAACCTCCCTGATATGTGGACTCTACATATCCACGGTTTTTACACACTTTAGTGTACATATGTATACTTCTTATGTCAAGTTCCTTTATTGTGATTACCATTGACAACATATTACCTGAATTAATAGTGTTAGGTGAAAAAATATTTGAAAAGAAATGAAGACTCTTCATAATCATTGTTGTGCTAAAATATAGAGACAAATTAAGGAGAAATGAATGTTCAAAGGTGAAAGAGTATTACTCCGCCCAGTGAAAAAGGAAGATATTCCACGACAGCACGAATTTTATCAAGATGTTGATATCCATTTGCTAAACGCTGGCTTACCACATGTCTTTCCGATAGAACGAGCGGAAGAAATGTATGAACTCTGCACAAAGAAGGATAAGTATGCTGATTTCTTTGCGATAGAAGCAGACGAAAAATATATCGGTTTCTGTTCACTGAGGCATTCCGAGATTTATCCTGGTTCTCATGTTCTTGGAATAACCATCGGTGATCGTGATTATTGGGGTCAGGGTTATGGCAAAGAAGTCGTTAACCTCTTGCTACATTATGGCTTCCATTACCTTGGTGCTCGCCGTATTGGTCTGGGAACAAATGCCAGGAATGAAAGAGCAATAAAGTGCTTCCAAGCTTGTGGTTTCGTGGATGAGGGTGGCCCGCGGAAGATGCAATGGATCGATGGTGATTATGTTGATATTGTTTACATGGGTATCCTACGCGAAGAATGGGGAATCATTCACGGAGATGAGCAAAACACGGGTGAAATAAGGAAAAGTTAAGCACAAGAATTGCATGAACCAGTCACAAATGCAAAGTCATGATGTTGAGTAATATCTGTGCTGGTTATTCAGAGCGTTCGCAAGCGAAAATACCACGTGAAGTACTTTTGCCATTTGAAATGATAGGAATACAGGAAGGGATACTATGCCTAAAAGGATAAATTTGTACGGCTACGGTGATACTGGAGAATTTGATAAGCACAATCCCTTCTACTTATATAGGCAGAAATGGGCCCCTGAGATACTGTTTGAGATCGCAAGCGCAAATAGATATGAATTAACAAAATATGATATTGCATTAAAATTAAGCACTAGTCCCATTGAACTGGATGATTTGCTATCCAATATGGAAAATATTGGCATGGTATCAAAAAATCAAGACAAGTACTCAGTATCATTCATGGTTGTATTAGAGAATGACCTTCCCATAATAGACAATCTAAGTAACTCGATTGCATTAAGATTAGGTCAGAAGATCATGATACATAAGCAGGAAATCCAGAATCTTGCTTCCAGTATTAAATGCCTGGATAAATTTGGATATAATAGAATCCTGTATCATGTAATAGGTTGTGACATTTTCGATGGAACTGCTTTCTCTGAATTCAGCAAGAGGGGTATTTTAAGCACCTCAAAACCTCAGTACGATCACAGAGACTACATTCTTATTGGTTTTGAGCAGAACGAAGTTGTATCACGCATCGGTGACGAGTTGCTTTGCAGCCGCAACTGTAAAGGAGCATCCGGTGTGGATTTCACAAGTTTCGGGGACTGTAATGGTGATAGGCAAGACATGTTCAGATTCATAAGACAAGTAACCTCGCACCTTAGTGATCTTACTCCAAATCTTAATCTGAATTCTTCTTACATCCATAGTCTTGATAAGCACAATGAACATTTCACTCAGGTGTGCGCAGAGATAGTTAGAAAAGCATTATGTGCTGAGAAGTCAGATTCATCATTCTCGGGTGAAGAGAAGGATGCTATCCAATTCCTTGAAGAATTGGGATATATTGAACTTGATGAATCAGGTTCGGTAAGAGTAACTGTTCCATTGTTTGATGTTGATGATGAAATTGTAATAGGGAATATCTCAGATTACATGATAGAATTGATCGGGACTGAAATAGAAAGCGAATTCAGCAATCTGAGAAGCAAAATGCAGGGATTATCTGCTGTGTTGCATGGAGTAGATGAAAAAGAAATCGGGAATGGTTTATGGCATCAAGTATTAGGAAATATAAATGAGCATTTGGTTCGAGAAGGATTATTTTCAACCCCAGAATTAAAAATAGGTGAAGGGCGATATTTTCAGGCAATATATATTGGAAATAGTTGATTGAGATCATTTTGTATGGTTTCAATTGCGTGAAAGAAATAGAATTGCGAACAACTGAATGAACCTGACACAAACGCTTAGGGGTAGGCTTCAGTGACATCTGTGCAGGTTATTCAGAGCGTTAGTGCGCCAAGCGAAGCTTGGTGCTTCTTATAGGGTGAGCTACTCATTAGGAGTGGCAAGTCCCTGTCGGGCAAAGCCTAACCAGCAGCCCGTATCGAGTGTTGCGCCTGTGGCGGAGCCGGGGTACACGCCGGTGAACAAAACGGGTGAAGCGTACACAGAGAACACTGTAGGCCGCAGGGGAAGCGTACTTCCCTTAAGCGATACAGCCCCGTTAAAGTAATAAGAGCAGTTGGCGACGACTTTAACGCACCGGAAGCCAGTACATATGAATCGTTATGGTGAGATTCTGAGGGACTGCCGGGGTCATAGAGCGTGGCATGCAGTGAGAGAA
>JAIOQY010000214.1 GCA_021108435.1 Candidatus Aegiribacteria sp. | reverse complement strand
CTTTGTTTAATCTCTTGAAATATCTCTAATGCACTTAAGAGGTCATCAATTGCAATATATTCAAGAATTTCCTTCAGATCATTCTCTGCGATACCAGCCCATACTACTTGATACGCCCGGTTCACTAAGGCTTTTCTTTCAGTGCTGCCTCAATATCTTTGAACACGTCATCCTGGATTCTAGATTTACCATCTCTGATTTCAGCCTCCCCCTGCGAAACCAGCTTCAAGATGCCAATTGCATTACGCATGTTTTCATAGCTCCCGGGATCTTGAAGCATGGTCCGAGGCTCTCCATTTTGTGTAATTATCACAGGGCGGTAAGTTTCGTTGATTTGATTGAGCAAATCTGCTGCCCTGGTTTTCAAGTATGTAACTGGTTTAATGTCACTTGTAATATGCATTCTCTATACCTCCAGTCAATATATTATGCCAAATAAAGACCGTTTGTCAACTTTTCAATCTTGGCCTTATATGTACTCTTTAATCTCTAGGGTCGTATCTTGAATTTTGGTATTATTTTTATTATGCTTCATTTATGACTAGATTACTCCGAATAGAATATCCAGGTGCTGTGTATCATGTGACTGCTCGTGGTACCGATCGCCAGAACATTTTCTTGAATGACTCTGATAAAGCCGCTTTCCTGAATCGATTACTTAAGACGGTAAACCGACATAACTGGCTTTGCCATGCGTATTGCCTGATGTCAAATCATTACCATTTATTACTTGAAACAACCGATGGAAATTTGTCAGCGGGAATGAAACTGCTGAACAGTGCATATGCTCAATACTTCAATCATTCACATGATCGTACAGGGCATTTGTTCCAGGGTCGTTTCAAAGCAATCGTTGTAGAGAAGGAGAGCTATCTTCTGGAGTTGTGCAGATATATCGTACTTAATCCTGTTCGCTCTGGTATTGTCGAGTCTCCGGGCGCCTATACCTGGAGCAGTTACAGACAGACCGCTGGTCTCTACCAACGAGAAGACAGTCCTCTTAGTACTGAGTGGATTCTTTCTCAATTCGGGTTTGATAAGTTTGCAGCTGAGCGGGAGTATGTTTTGTTTGTGAACAATTTTGATGATGATGTATCCCCTTTTGAAAAGACCAGGGGTCAATTGATTCTAGGCCGAAAGCAGTTCGTGGAATCTCTTGTCGGAAGTGATCAATACCAAGATATTCCGGAAGTTCCCCGTATCCAAAGATTCTTAAGTCGTCCTTCACTTGAGGATATTTTTTCCAGTGCTTCAGATAAAGTCGGTCGTAATAAAGCTATCTATACTGCTCATATAAAACATGGTTATAGCCAGCAGGAGATTGCAAAGCATTCTGGAATGCACTACAGTACTATCAGTAAAATTATTAAGAATCTTGAGAATAATCAATAGAGATAAACACCAAAATTCAAGATACGACCCCATCTACCCATCGTTCCCAATCGATAGAATCAGCAGGAAATACAGGGCCGTCGGTGCAGCATTTGAGGTATCCTCCGCCCGCTTTCGGTATTGAACAACCCTCACATGCTCCCCAACCGCAACCCATCCTGGCTTCCGCTGAAATTTGTGTAGCGGAAATGAATTCACCTGGAATTTTCTGAATGACAGCTTTCATCATGGCAACCGGTCCGCATACGGCAATATTGTTGACAGAGTCCCATTGAACGGATTCAAGTAAATCTGTCACCAGTCCTTTCCTGCCGCTCGATCCGTCTTCTGTGATGCTCAATAATGAAACTCCTGGAACCGGCAGCAGTTTGTCTTCTGTAGAGGCTCCAAGCAGCAGAAGCCTGCAATCAACTAATGAAACAAGGCCGGGGAATCCGGCAGCACCTAATCCGCCGCCGACAAGAAGCCAGCCGCCGTTATTCAGTTTATAACCGGAGCCAAGAGGTCCGAGGACTCTTACTGCTGAACCTGTTTCTACCTCTGAAAGTATTGTAGTTCCTCGGCCTACAGTTTCAAAAACGATTTCAATTGAAGAATTGTACGTTCTGCTGATTGTGAACGGTCTTCTGGTCACCGGAAATGGATCGGGAGAAACCTCAATCTGAATGAACTGTCCGGGTTCTGATTGCGCTGAGAAATCCTCTCCGGTTTCCAGACACATTCTGAATACGCCCGGAAGGAACTCCTCCTTTGAGGTAACAGCAACATCTCTGTCCAACCCGCTACTCTTCTCCCCCACCTTCTTCGGCCCCTCCAAGTCTGTTCAAAGCGGCAATGCCCATTTCAGTGTTCCTATATTCATTGGAAAGTTCCGTAAGGTATTCCTCAAGAATTCTATCATCCATTCTTGCGCCTTCAGCAGCAAGATACGCAGCCCAGAGAATTTCAGGTCTCTTCATTCTGCTCCATCCGGATAAGAGAGCTGTATTCAATTCTTCCCATGCCTCGTTGAATCTCTCTTCCTCCAGAAGATTCCAGGCATGCTCAAGAACAACAGAGGGTCGCAAACGGTATCCTTCACCCCGATCGAAGTTCAGTCTGTTTTCAATAGCGGTGGCAAGGTCTCCACTGTCGCACAGGGCATAGGCTTCCAGCAACAGAATCCTCGACGAATCCGCATCAGATATCACAATATCTGACAGAGCAGCAAGAGCCATTGCTCTTTCCATGTCCGGCGCACTTTCAGAAAGGGTTATCAACTCATTCAACGCTTCGGGGTCTTCTTTCCCATACAGATCGATTCGTTTCTCAGCAATCATTAAGCGGTATAGCCAGCGTTCACTTTCACTGCATGTACCAAGCTCATCTAAATAACTCAGAAGCAATTCGAGATCGTTACGTCTGTCTTCAGCAAGACGAAGCCATAGGTATTCACCACTTCTGCCGGAAAGTTCCTCCAGATCATCAAGCGCGTCTTCTATTCTACCATCCTTCTCCAGCAGCATCGATCGAAGGTATAGAGCCTCAGCACCATATTCCCGATAACTGTCCAGATCAGCAGCGCTTCTGAAAGAGGCCATTGCACCAGCGGGATCTCCCGCGAGTTCCCTGGCTTTTCCATCAAGAAGAGCAATAATCGCTGTTTCCAGATCGGATCTGTATCCTGAGAGTAGCTGCGTCAGTACTTCCACTGCTTTCCCGGGTTTATCAGCCTGCAAATAAGCCTCCGCCGCAATAGTGAGCGCTCTATAATAACCTTTTCCTCTTCTGAACATATCTCCTGCCGTCAGAGCCATTACAGCTCCACTGTCGGGACGTCCTATCTCCATCAGGGCACGACCGATCAATAATGTAAGTTCCGCGGAAAGGCTGTCATCCCCCGGTGTTCCAAGACTGTCGGCAACCACAAGAACCAGTTCAGGCTGGTTATTCAGCAATTGTGCATCCATCAGATACAATCTTGAGGAAATGTATCTATCATTATTCTCATGGGAAACATTTTCGAACGAAGCAACCGCATCATTCAATCTGCCAAGTTCCATGGCTGCGAGACCCATACCCATAAAAGCTCTATCGCGAATTGTCTGATCATCAGTCAGTATCGCTGTCGAAGAGAATGCCATCATCGCTTCGGTCAGATCAGAAGTACCGCTTCCGGTAAGCGTTCGTCTGCCCAGCTGAAGAAGCGCGTTGCCGAGAAGAAGCTGAGCATCGTCAATCCATCGACTTTCAGGATAAACAGCCAGAATCTTGGCTGCGCCCGAAATAGCTTCGTTAAGCAGTACTTCCTCAGAAGATACCGGATTATCAGGATACTGTTTCGCAATCTCAAGAGCTTCTCTGTAGCTTTTTCTGGCGTTGTAATACGTGTTGTAATAAGCACATGAAGCCACAAGTAACAACATGAAAACCATTATTGCTGCAACTGAGTATCTTGGGAGCTTGTCCGATATTGTCGGACATGCTCCTATCTTATGCAAACTGACCATCCCGGTAGACAAGCCTCCCCTTCCAGACAGCTTCGACTTTGCCTTTTAATATCCTACGGAAAAAAGGTGTATTCCTCGATTTTGAAAATGTTCCTGTTTCGTAAAGACTGTATTCAATATCGGGATTGTAAAGGACGATATCCGCCTTATCCCCAACCGCAATGCCAGGTTCCTGAATCCTCAGAATTCCAGCCGGTCCTTTCGTCAGAAGACTTAGTATCTGAAGGAGAGTCATCCCGGATTCCGTATGAAGAGCCTCAATCGTTAAAGGCAGGATAGTTTCCAGTCCGACAATCCCAAAAGCTGCATCCTCCAGTGATTTCCGCTTCTTGAGCATAGCGTGTGGGGCATGGTCTGAAGCAATTGCGTCCACCATGCCTTTCTTCACCATGGCTAGCAGTCCGGAGCGGCTTTCAAAACTTCTGAGCGGCGGATTCATCTTTGCCATTGATTCATGCTCAAGAACAGCGGTTTCATCAAGAATCAGGTGGTGTGGTGTGACATCAACTGTGACTTCTGCTGACCTGAAACAATCAGATCTGACCAGTTCAATACTCCTTGGTGATGACAGATGAGTCAAATGAAGATGCCCCGGACAATTGTTTGCGATTTCAAGGCATCTGGCAACATCTACTGTCTCGGCACACTCCGGGATTCCCCTTACACCAAGCTCCCCGGCAATTACTCCCTGATTAATTGAACCTCCTGATAACTCCATAACCTCAGGATGTTCGATAATCACGCCGTTGAACGCAGAGACAGTTTCCATTGCCTGAAGCAGTAATCCGGAATCATGGACCGGGCCACCATCATCTGAGAATGCTGTGGCTCCGGCTTCATGCAGCTTATGAAAATCGACGAGACATTCTCCAGCTCTACCCCTGGTAACGCATGGAACAGGTATGCAGCGGGCAAGATTCAGACTCGAAGCCGCAGATATCATATCCGATACAATTTGAGGAGAATCGATGGGTGGAGTTGTATTCGGCATAGCACCTACGGTGGTTATACCTCCGGCAATCGCTGCCTTCAGACCTGTTTCAATAGTTTCAGAATCCTCACCACCGGGAACACGGAGATGTACGTGCATATCCACCAGTCCGGGAAATACCCATTTACCGTCAGCGTTTATCGGTATGGCATCGAGTTCAACGGGCAAGCCAGGATCAACAGCTTCGATTCTGCCATTTCCGATGAGAATATCGCCATGAAAGTCAGTATTCACTGAAGGATCTATTATCCTTGCATTTCTGATTACATATCGTTCCAGGAATTCATCACCCTCTCAGTCGGAGAAGTCCTCCCCGGTTGTATCAAGTTCTTTCCCGCTCCCGCCATCAGGCGCGGCATCAGGCGCGAGGGACGCGGAGTAATTTTTTCTGACCGCAGTTATAAAACGTTCGGGAACAGAGTTCCAATCATCTCTCTGAAGGATTCTATCAATAACTGCGGTTCCGGTTCCAGTAGAGTTGAATGCTTCGAAGAACTTGAGCGCCCATTTCTCGGTTTCCTCCAGAATACGATCTCTGTATATGTACGGCAGACTCATTATCCTGTAGTGGAACGGAAGGTTTGCTTTTTTGTAATCTCCGGAGTTGCGGGGATATCCCCAGGCATCAGCCCAGGATACTATCTCGTCCCATAATTCTGTCGGAATTCCTTTATCGGAGCGCTTCACAAACGATCCATTTTCAATCACAGCGTTGCCGCTGTCAGGATCGATTTCCAGGCCGAACAGGATATTCTGCCAGAGAGTTCCTACATTACCTTTATTTATACCATACTCTTTGAAATGCCCGACTTTATCGAGAGGTGTTCCACTGATACCATGCTGCGCTATCTTACAATCGTACTGTGATATTGCATTCGCAATTTCTCTGGTTCTTATCAGGTCGATTCCCTCGCCTTCACCCTTGGAAGAATCGTAAGTACCATGTTTGGACCCATTTGAGATCGCGAGGAAATCCGGGAATATTCCCCAGCTGTTAAGACCTCCTATGAAATACTCCGCTTCCTCTACGGTTGTGAGAACCCCGGCCCCCTTTATTTCACCGACTTCAACTTCAAGACCGATATATGGCTGGATGTGCATAGCGAGATCACGAGTGAAGATCAGATTCTCGTAGTCGGGGTTATGTGATGCGTCAACAGCCACCGAAGTCCAGCCCCTTGAAATGGCATCTGGAACAGTTATGACGGCTTCATCTCTGTCACTGTCTGATTTTATCGCATAATGGTCCATATGCAGACCGAAAACGGTATTATCTTCAATTGAACTTGAGAACTGTAACGCGAACCAGGGAAGATTCCTGAAATTCACTCCCGTATAACCAGCTTCTGATTTTGCCAGTTCGAGTAAAACAAAAGAGTCGACTTTTTTCGCGGCCCGAAGAATTCCCAGGGCACTCAGGGGATTGCGAATATTAGCAGCCATGACAATGGCATTTTTTTCAACAGCAACCGCAGCTATGTCCTTCATACTCACAAGAGCAAACCTGCTCGCAGGAAACGCTTTTGTTACATTCAAAGGTCTTAAATTTAGGAACTTGTTGTACTCCACCGCATTAATCATTTAGATTCCTTTCGTATTTGACCGGACGCGCATTGAGTGTTAATATGCTTGAAACCAGGGCAGGGAGGTATGGTCGCATTGGATAACAGATTTGTTGGAAGTGATTCAGTTCGACTGTTTCTTTCTTTATGTGTATTTGCTGTCCTTATTGCACTATTCGGACTGTCTCTCCGGTCACCGGATATCCTTCTCGCAGCTGATATTCTGATTATCATTATATCCATGATATTCCTTGCGGGTATAGTGCTGCCTGATGGAGTTTCTTCATTCAAGGACAGATTCACCGACGAAAAATGGCTTCTTCTCTTCTCTTTCCTCTACATCATTGCGATCCTGATCGTCGCAATCCAAACAATACATCACGGAGTACTACCCGCTGGATTAGCTCTTGCTATAAAAATATCCCTTATATACAGCACTCTCTGTTCCGTGAGAGTACTCCTTGCGTATTTGGGATCCTGGGCTCTGGATCATCTCTCTCCTGCTGCTATTCTTCCGGTTTCATTTGCAATTGTTATTGCTTTTGGAACAGCAATGCTGCTTCTCCCAAACGCGACTCCTTCCGGCAGCAGTATCGGAGTGATCGATGCGGCTTTCACATCTACATCGGCAACATGTGTAACGGGACTTATAGTGAGGGATACAGCAACGGATTTCACCGTTTTCGGGCAGACTATAATTCTGATTCTTATCCAGGTTGGCGGTCTTGGAATTATGACATTTGTAGCCTTCTTCGCGCTGTTTCTAGGGCACAATGCAGGTCTCAGGGAATCAGCATCACTTGTTCAGGTGATGGATAGTGACTTTATAAATGATCTTAAAAGGATAATGGGTTCTATTATCGGCTGGACACTGACAATAGAAAGTGCAGGAGCTTTCATACTCTACCTGATATGGGATGGTCAGCCTGTCGGATGGACGATGAACTTCAAGATCTGGCAATCGATCTTTCACAGTATTTCCGCATTCTGCAATGCGGGTTTCAGTCTGAATCCCACTCTTGCAGATACTTCATCCGGCTATTTCAGTAATCCAACCAATCTGGAAGCTTTCGCACATGTACCTGGAATCGCTATAACCATTGGCAGCTTAATCGCACTTGGAGGAATCGGTTTCCTGATTTTAACCTCTCTGGGAGCACATATCCTTCACAGAATGAAAACGGGAACCAGTATGCGAATGTCTGTACAGGTAAAACTCGTTCTCTGGATTACGATAATACTCATAGTAGTCGGCTTTGGAATATTCCTTGGGTTCGAGTGGAACAATTCTCTTGCCGGAATGAATTTTTCTCAGAAGATCTCAAATGCTTTTCTCGGTTCCATAACGCCGCGAACAGCAGGATTCAATACCGTTCCCACGTCCACTCTGATGCCAGCAATGCAATGGTTCATTATAGCATTGATGTTCATAGGTGCGTCTCCGGGTGGAACAGGTGGTGGCGTAAAAACCAGCACAGTCGGTGTGATATTTATGAGTTTCATGTCTCTCATTCGAAGGAAACCATCCACGGAGATCTGGAACCGAAGCATTTCCCCTCATGATATCAACCGTATGGCTGCTGTACTCCTTCTCGGAGGAATGGTTTTCACAATTTCAGCAGGGCTTCTGCTCATCTCCGAACAGAATTCCACACAGGAATTCGGACCATTTGACTATATCTTCGAAGCGATGAGCGCTTTCGGCACTGTAGGTCTATCCACCGGAGTTACTTCAGGTTTGACCTGGATAGGAAAGGTAATAATCATTCTTACAATGTTTGTGGGAAGAATTGGGCCGGCTACACTGGCTGCGGCAACTGGAAGAAAGCATGTTATGCTGTATAAATATCCCGAAACACGGATTACTATAGGATAGAATCGGAGACAGATAATCTTGAAATCACAAAAATTCGCGGTAATCGGTTTGGGTTCGTTTGGATACAGCATGGCGACAAAGCTTGAAGATCTTGGTGCGGAAGTACTTGCAATCGATATTAGCGAACGTCTTGTACAGGAGATCAGTAATTCAGTCTCTGCAGCAGTAGCTTTTGACTGCACCGATGAGAATATTCTAGAAGCACATGGTCTGGCGAACATGGATCTTGTAATCGTTGCAATAGGAGAAGATTTCGGCTCTAATGTTCTTGTAACGAAAATACTCAAGGATATGGGTTTGAAGGTTCACAGCAGAGCCACAAGCAAACGTGAAGCACGCATTTTGCAGGCGGTTGGGGCTGATCATATCTACACTCCGGAACAGACGCAGGGTGTCACCGAAGCAAGGCGACTCACTCTGCAGGGTGTAGAATCCTACATACCCCTCTCAGGCGGAATTGTCTTCGCGCATGTGGAAGTCAAGGAAGCGATGGTTGGCCGGATGCTCAGAGACCTGGATATTCGCCGGGTCTTCGGTCTGAATATCGCGTACATCGGAAGAATGACGGATGATGGCAGGAAGTACAGGATTCCCAGACCGGATGATGTCTTCAGAGAAGATGATCACATATTCATCATGGGCACTCAGGAGGATATCAAGCGCTACCTTCAGAGCTGATCCGTTTACTTTTTCTTCTTTCCATCAGCGCACCGAGACCTGCTGAACTCAACGCATGTCTCTGGTCGGAATTAACGTCTTTGAACAGCTGTATGCATTTATCCGGATTATCATTCTCATGTGAGATACCATTCACAAGATATATAATAACTTCAGGAAGCCTCTGAGGATCATCAAAAGCTATTTTCTGCTGTAAACCTTCATCTGGTATAAGAACGAGTTTTGCAAGCAGAGGGATCTCTTTCCGCATGGTTCCGAATATATGGACTGACTGCATAAAACAATCAGTCCATCTTTCCAGAAGCACTGTATACCAGTTATTAAAAGCACTGAGAAGAAGGGATATCTCATCAAGACCAACACCGGACAAAGAATGTGTCTTCCCGGGATAGAAGTATCCTGAACATCCGGTCGAAACTTCGTACTCAAGATATTCCCAGACTTCCGGGCCATCAAGAGTTTTACCTGGTAACCAGCCGATATCTGCTTTTCCATCAATAATCGGGAACAGAGCTGTAATTTCATCCTTTACAGTCCTGATAAGGCCGGATTCCCCTTTTCCTATCAGCTTCTCATAAAGGTCCATTATCTGTCCTTTGGATCCATTCAGCTTCCGCAGAACAGGTTGATCTGTCCAGCATCTGAGAAGGTATTTCAGCACATTATCTTCAACAAAGTAATAGGACAGGTACATTTCTTTAATATCATTCTCAAGCCATTGCAGGAAATCCTCTAGTCCTTTTGCGTCCCGCCCTATGAATCGATATGGTGTTCCGTTCTTAATAGCGTGATAGGCTACCGGACCGGTCCTGCTGTCGATTTTCCAGTATCCATCTCTATGGAGATCTCTGCTGTCAAGAGCTCCTCTGGAAAGTTCTTTCAGGTTCAGGAATCGAACAGGTACTTTTTCAAAATAAGCTTCGGAGTAAGGAAGTGTTTCATTCAACAGGATATCGGTCACCTGATAAGCCTCGCTACTCTGTCAAACTTTGGAAGACCATCGCCAGGTGTCCATGACCAGTAAGTCAGAAGAGCTTCACCTTTAATCAGATCAAGCGGTAATGCCCCCCAGACCCTGCTGTCGCTGCTGTGATCCCGGTTATCCCCCATCATGAATACATGATCTTCGGGAACGACATAAGCCAGAAGACCGTCTTCGGTAATAATACAGTTATTTCTAATCTCCCAGTATGCAAGATCGCGAATTCTTCCATACAGTTCATCGATACAGTCAGGCCATGCCTGATCAATAGGACTTGGTTCGAATTCATCCTGATAGCATAACGCCCATTCCGGAGATGGCTGACCGTTTACGTATAATGTATCTCCACTCACCCTGACGGTATCACCTGCCACAGCTACAGTCCGCTTAATGAAATCCTTTCCAGTCGCAGGGCATTTGAACACAAGTATCTCTCCGGCTTCCGGGTTACCTGTCGCAGGCATGAGCAACCCATGAGAATTTCCCCTGTAATTATGAAAAAGTGGTTCCATCTCATCGGTCCATGGGATTCGCTGTCCCTCTTCTACTTTCATAACAAGAAGATGATCTCCCACAAGCATGGTTCCTTCCATACTGGGTGTGGGAATCCTGAATGCCTCTATAACAAATGGTCTCAGGAATCCAAAAAATATTATCAGCGCCAATGACAGCTGCAGTATCCAGTCCCTGATCTTATCGAAATTCAAGATACCTCCAGGATTTTTTAAACGGGCAATCCAATGAAATGTGTGCTGCACCTGTAATTGTCAACAGGCGGGTCAGAATAAAGAATATTCCTTATTCAAACGTACGGGATATGCAGTTCCATACACTACACTGCTATTATCATAGCGGAATATAATACACGGTGACATACAGGGTTCCCTGACAGGTGTTCCGGGTCCTGGTGAAATATGCAGAGCTGGTTGACACTACCTGTTACCTTCTTCATTGTGTTTGGGTATGAAGACTTGAATCAGCCCCGTGATGGAGGTAAAGGAATGAGCAAAGCACTGGCAGATATTTATAACTACAGTACAGGTGGATTACCCCTGGGCAAGATTGCTGCATCAATCATCATAGTACTGCTGGCTTTTGCACTGAAATGCGTCCTGAGTTCCATATTGAGAAAAACTGGAAAGAAAAAACTTGGTTTTTTAGCAGCTCTGGCAAGGGATCTGATTAAACCGGCGTCTTTCCTGATTATTATTATCGGTATCTATCTCTCTTTGATGATCCATTCATTACCACTCTCTACAGTTGACTGGATAAAAAAAGCATTCCTCTTCCTTCTTACGATCAACATCCTCTGGCTCATTATGAGAACAATTGATGCAGTTTCGGAACAGATGTCTGACATCGCAGCTGATACCGAGTCAAGGATGGATGATCAGCTTATACCTATACTCCGTAAGCTCGCCAAATTCATCGTTGTCGCTATCGGGATCATCTTTTACATGCAGTCCAACGGATATCCTGTAAGCGGAATTATCGCCGGAATGGGGATCGGTGGTCTGGCAATGGCTCTCGCAGCTCAGGATTCCATATCGGGGATATTCGCTTCAGTAGTAATTTTTCTGGACAGACCTTTCATGGTAGAGGATTTTATCGAGGTAAACGGCGTTACCGGAACGGTTGAGGAGATCGGGATACGTTCGACCAGAATACGCACAGCTGAAAAAACCCTTGTGACAATACCCAACAAGGAGATAATGGACTCTAACGTCAATAACTTCTCCAAGCGCCCTATGAGACGGACAACAACTACTATTGGAGTAACTTATGACACTACTCCTGACAAAATGGAAAAACTTCTTATACAGCTGCGACAGATGCTTCGGGACGATGAGTCAATCGATAACGACAATGTCTTCGTGAATTTCACCGGTTTCGGTGACTCATCGCTGGACATCGATATGAAATACTTCATACTGACAACCGACTACAATGTGTGGCTGAACAAGAGAGAATCAATTAATCTGAATATCATGAGGGTCGTATACGGTCTCGAACTTGATTTTGCTTTCCCGTCCACAACAGTTTATCTGGAAAAATGAGTCTTTCACCGAAAGGCCACAGAGAGCGCCTCAGGCAAAGGTTTCTTCAGGCAGGAATCAGGGGGTTTTCGGATAGAGATGCACTCGAACTCCTTCTGACCTATGCAATCCCCAGGAAGGACACAAAGGAAACAGCTGCGGCACTTATTGAGAAATTCGGATCTCTTCGCGGCGTGCTTAACCAGCCGCCTTCGATGCTTCAGACCGTATCTGGAATAGGACCGGCGGCTTCCGTTCTCCTGAACCTGGCAACTTCCATCACCACGCAATCGTTCAAGTTAAAGAAAGGTACACAGGTTATTGACAGCCCTGAGAAAGTCAGAGAATATCTTGAAATAAAAATGAGTACTCTCAGAAAAGAGAGACTTATTGCGCTTCTGCTGGATTCGAGCAATAGATTGATCACTGAATGTATTCTGGAATTCGGTACTGTGGATAAGGCCGCTGTACATCCCAGAAACCTGCTGGAGAAGGTCATTGCTACCGGAGCAACAGGTGTCATTCTGGTTCACAATCATCCCGGTGGAGCCAAACGTGCAAGCCAGGAGGATATCAGACTTACAAGAAACCTGCGGGATCTTGGAAAAAGCCTCGGATTCAGACTTCTCGACCATATGATCGTCGCTGACGGCGAAACTTTAAGCCTGAGAGAAGAAGGTGTTTTCAATTAGATGAGCGTTCTATTATTCTTTTTGGTCGTTTTTACGCAGTCTCCTGAAGGATCATCTGAAATGCCTGAAAACACCCCTCTTGAGGAACCTGTATCAGATTCAGTTCTGATTGTTATCAGTATGGATTCAACGTACGTTGCCGGTGGTATTCCGCACCATTACCTTGTTCAGGGTGTATGCCTGACGGTCGGGTCAGAAACAAGGGATACGCTTTTCTGGATAGCCCCGTTACCTGCTGATATTGTTCCATCATTGGTCAACGCAGGCGCAACAGAGGAAAGAATGCTGGAGCTTCTTGTTTCAGGATCCACATGGGTCTCCGGATTGATACAGGTTAAACTTATTAAGAATCCAGACCGAGTATCTCTTTTCAGCTCATATCGCACATGGCTTTACGACGGAACTGTTCTCAATCTTGAAGCTATTATTCAGATGGATTCGGTGTTTCATGAGCTTGTAAGGGAAAACCTTGATATTCCGCCGGATGTCTCAACCGACAGCTGGCTCTGGACAAATGGCTTCTGGTTTGACCCTGAGAGTTTCATTCTACTTCTGAAAGAACCGGAGCATCCTGTTATCAGAATAGGTCTGCCTTCAATTGAAGGGCTTGATTCTCTTATGATCGTTGATCTCCCGCTTCTCAGGTTGAACCAGGCAAGCATGTACGACTGATTGACAGTTCAGAATTATCTGGTGAAATACTTCTGTCAGAGTTCCTCGATCAGTTCGAGAGTCACATCCTCCAGGGTCGGCAGCACTATGGTAGCCTTCGAGAAATCATTATGCACTGTATATATATTGGGAACAGCGATGCTTTTCATTCCCGCAGCTTCGGCGGCAAGTATCCCTTTTTCAGCATCTTCCAGAACCAGGCAATGCACGGGGAGAGTATTCAGTTCCCGTGCTGCATAAAGGAAGATATCCGGAAACGGCTTCACGCGGGAAACACTCTCCTTCGTCGCAATACATGAGAAGCAGTCAGCAATTCCAAGAGTGCTCAGAACGATTTCGACGCTGTTCCTGTACGAGGAGGTTGCAAGGCCAAGGGTTCTCCTGTTCTTCAGCCGGGACAGCAGAGAGATAGCTCCCGGCATTGGATCGACCGAACTTCTGACCAGATTATCATACCTGGATGTCTTTATTGAACGAATCAGATCAGGGTCGATAGACAGATTATTCTGTGAGGTGAATTCAGCGATACCCATTCCCCGGCGAATCCAGTGGTCTTCGTACTGTTCATCGGATAGTTCGATCCCGAATTCCCCAAGCGTTTCCTGGTATGTTCTTCGATGGAGCTTCTCGGTGTCTGCCAGAAGACCGTCCAGATCAAAAATCACAGTTCTGATCAAGTGTTTCTTCATATATGTAATATCAGCAATTTCACTGAGTTACGACTCATTCGTGTGAAATAGCGCCTACAGGGCATCCGTCTTCAGCGCTTATTGCGTTTTCCTGATACTCGACGGGGACCGGATTAATTTTGACATCAGATTTACCATCGAGAACCTCGAATATTTCTGGACATGTTCCCATACAAGCACCGCATCCGATGCATAATTCCTGATCGACTGTAAAATGCATAATTCTCCCTTTCACTTCATATTAGTAATCACATTTGCTCGGCGTACTGAAAAAGTCCTTCTGCCAGGTAGATATTCCTCATTTCATTCTTATTATCCACTCTCATTCATCAGTTCCTTCAATGAAAGAATCAGGCATCCAGATCGGCAAGCCATTCCGGTAATTTTCTAATTGAAACACCTTCCCGATCCTGCTCCAATCGCAGGTCTCTGACAAGATGAACTCGTTTCACTCCGGGGAGTTTCTCTCCCAGCAACTTCAGACCTGCAGGAGTTGTTGTGCTGGAAATTTTTACCTCTATCAGCACCAAGGGTTCTCCATTGCAGACCAGGGTGAAATCTATTTCATGTTTTTCTTTGGTGCGGATGTAACATAGTTCTACCCTGTCTCCTGATATGTCAGATCTGTAATCTGCGTGTTTTCTCAAGCAGATTGCAGCAGTGTTTTCAACGGTGATCCCTTCATCACCCTGAACATAACCGGAATCATGAAAGTAGATCTTCGGCATCTTTTGAATCGCTCTTGCAATGTTTGCATGATGGGGCCGCACCAGAAAAATAATGTGAAGCGCCTCCAGAATATCCACATACCGCCTGACTGTGTTGGGTGCAACCTGCAGATCTGTGGCAAGGGAAGTACAGGACAAAGGAGAGCCGACCCTTTTCCTGAGAAGCTCCAGCAAAACCCGCATAGTCCGGATTTCCTGAAGCCTGCCGAATTCCAGAACATCCTCCCGGATAAGATCGGTGAAGTACTGTGAACGCCAGCGATTCGCTTCGGTTTCATCCCCACTGAGAAATGGTTCGGGGAAGCCCCCAAACTTTTGCAGGAGCCTGAAAGCCTCTCCTGGCTGATATGTGTTCTTCAGCTCTGCCACTGAAAGAGGCCACAGTCTATGATGAAAGTAACGACCGGCAAGGGACTCACCGGCCTGCCGGAAAGTATCCATCCTGGAACTACCGGTCACAAGCAGGGCACACTCAAGAGGCTTCGTGTCGTACACACCTTTGAGAAACTGCTTCCAGCCGGACATCTTATGAATCTCGTCCAGAATAAGCAGGTCTATGTCCAAAGGCCAGTTCTGAGCAATGATTACACTTGCATCAAGGACATTATCGAAGTTCAGGTAGCAGGAACGCATGAAGTAGTTCTCAGCGATCTGTTTCGAGAGAAAAGTCTTCCCCACCTGCCTGGGCCCGGTAAGAAGAACCATTTTTCTCTTCAGATCAGCGACAATTCTTTCCTCCAGATATCGTTTCATGATGACTATTATGCAAGGCTTTGCGCAAAAGTCAAGACCATTCAGCAAAGTACTGCATGGAAAGAGAGGTTGACTCAGGTAAACATGTACGATTTATTGGAAATCAAAATTGCCTGTAATCACATCTGCTCGGCGTACTGAAAAAGCCCTCCTGCCAGGTAGATATCCTTTGCAACCTTGCTCATGGGGTTTCCCCGGAAACTCTTCTCCCCTTTCGAAAGAACGCCCTTCTCAAGATCAAGCTCGACTTCATCGAACTGCTCGAAGAAACTATCGGGAAGTCCTGGTAGTTCAATGATCGGAAAACCGCTGTTGATCGCATTTCGTTTGTATATCGCTCCAAAAGATCTGGCGATTACGGCCTGAACTCCAAGAGCTGTGAAACAGTCCACCGCGTGCTGTCTGGAACTGCCTGAGCCGAAATTGTCCCCGGTCAGAATGATATCGCCTGGTTTAGCCTTACCGGCAAAATCTTTGTAACCATCAAGATTGCCGAGAGCGAACTGACCCATTTCTTCAATTGCGGTTACAGCAAGGTGAGCATTGTGATAGATCATATCAGTATCAATATCACAGAAGAGGTTTTCTCCGGATTTCAATACCCACAATCTTCCCCTGAGAATCATATCGCGAGTCATGTTCGCACCTCCTTCAGTTCATGCACTGACGCAATTCTTCCAAGCACGGCTGAGGCAACGGCCGTTCCGATACCGGCAAGATAAGTGTTTCCCCTGCCCTGCTTGCCTTTGAAGTTACGATTGGATGTGCTTACCTGAATTTCTCTCTCGCCGGTCATACCGATCTGACCCGATGCGCACCCTCCACAACCCGCGTTACTGATGATTCCCCCAGCGTCGAAAATATCCTTCAGAAGTCCTTCATCAAGCAATCTCGACCACGTTTCTCTCGTTGCGGGAACAACTTTAAGCATGACTCCGGGAGCTACCTTGCGCCCTTTAAGAAGTTCGGAGGCATACTTCAGATCCTGATAGGTTCCGTTGGTGCAACTGCCTATGAATACACCATCGACTTTTACATCACTATGCTCACATACAGGTGAAACATTGGATGGGCTTGGCGGAGCTGCGATCAGGGGCTCAAGCCCGCTGATATCAAGTACGTATTCTTCTGAATATTCCGCGTCGGAATCTGCATAAACTGCTTCTTCCCTTGATATACCGAAAAAAGTTAGTACGTTATCATTTGGTGGAATCATACCGATAATGGCACCCATCTCGGTGGCAAGGCTTGAAAAAGTGATACAGTCTTCCAGTGTAGCTTTCGTAATCCAGGGACCGTAAACCTCAACGGCCTTCCCGAGAAGCTCATGGCTGTTGAATCTCCGGAGCATTGCCAGTGCAACATCCTTTGCCTCTGTACCCTGCGCAGGTATTCCCTCAAGAGTAACTTTCACCGTATGCGGCACCTCGAACCACACATTCCCGGTCTTGAAGGCATAGGCAATATCCACGTCACCCATTCCCTGACCGAACGCACCGACCGAACCCATGATATTAAGGTGGCTGTCCGTTCCGACCGTGGTTGTACCAGGTTTTCCGAATTTGCCTTCTATTACTATATGTGAACCTATTCCGGCATCAACATCGAAAACTTCAAGATCATACTTCCTGGCAAACAATCTGATTCTGTGCTGGTTGTTGGCATAGGGAATTGTATTCGCTGGAACATTACAGTCAAATGTGAAAAATGTCTTCTGTTTATCGTTAATTGGAGAATCACCCCCGTATTTCTCCAGATTTGCAACTACACTCGCTCCGGCAAAATCTCTGGCTGTTCTGTTGTCAATCTTGATCCAAGCGACATCACCTGCTCTGCAATCATCTCCACTGTGAGAGGACATGATTTTCTCAACTATTGTTCTGCCCATTTCTGCCTCCATACTTTTGTATGCCATTCTCCCCTGGGATCTCTGCCAAGGAGAATACACCTGAGAAATATCTCCGGAAGACCTTCCGCTTTGTACTTCGTCACGTATTTCTGAATATTGTAAGGAACGCGGTGCCAGCAGACCGATGTTGTAGTGTTTTCTTCATCTACTTCAATCACAGCCACAGTTGCTTCGCCCGGAATTGTACCACCGCCGACACTGCCTGGATTGACTATCATCCGAGAACCACGCCCTTTGAGAAACATCTCATGAGTATGCCCGAGAACAAGCACATCACAGGAGTTTCTTTTGAAAAGAAGGTCACAAACCTCGTTCGGTATGTTCGCCTGAATGCCACTGGAGATTTTTCCTGGAAGACCATGAACACACAGGATCCTCCTGCTTCCGATCTGATACCTTATTTCAGAGGGTAGCTTTCGAAGGAACTTCCTCTGAGAATCCGTGATATTTTCTTTTGTCCATTGAAGTGTTTTCCGGGCCAGCTGCTCCCAGTGTATGTTGGGGTAATTATCTCCGATATCACTCCTGCCTTTTGCAACCGCCCTGTCGCAGTCGCCCTGAACAACATCCATATCGTGCTGCCTCACGAAATCAATTACTTCTCCGGGATAAGGACCGAACTGAACCAGATCACCAAGGCAGACAACCTGCTCAACTTCTTCAGTCTCAAACAGATCCCAGGAAGCTTCGAGAGCAGGAAGATTACCGTGGATGTCTGACAATATTCCGATTTTCACCTGAGAAATCCCCTATCGTACAGTAAGACCCCTCTGGTCAGTTCCGTGTGACCGGCAGGATCACCCTCTGCAAATTCAATTAGAACACTCTTGTTTCCTGCTTTCACAGCCTCTCTCACTTCCGAACTTCCCGTAAGAATATCTACGGGCATTCTTTCAAATTCATACTCGTATGGCGGAGGATTCCACCGGGTCTGTGAATATCTGAAAGTTTCCAGAAGAATGCCCAGTGCCGTTCTCAATGATCTGAAACAGGATCTGTCGATAATATGGATTTCAGCGCCATAGCACATCACTCCAGTGTGTTTGTTGAATGTGGGCAGAAAGGCATGTGGTCTGAGGACTGCACCCTCCGTCCATATGGTTCCATTCAGCCTGGAACAGAGTTCTTTCCCATTAATCCATGGGGCTCCGAATACGTTGAACGGTCTTGTGGTTCCCCTACCCTCGGAAAGATTTGTCGCTTCCAGCAGACACATTCCTGGATAAACAATGGCAGTATCAGGTGAAGGCATGTTTGGTGAAGGATAAACCCAGGCATATTCATCGGAAATTCCACAGCCGTCCCATCCGGTCATTTCAATAACTGCGGGCACAGGAATTCCGTCAAAACGGGCAAACAATCCTGCGAGTTCTCCAATTGTCAGCGCATGACGAACCGGAATAGGGTAAAGGCCGACAAACGATTCGTACCCCGGCAGCAGTGGTTTTCCCTCAATAATCGAATTTCCAAGAGGATTAGGCCTGTCGAGTACGATTACAGGAATCCCGAGTTCGGAGCATTTCCTCATGCAGTATCCCATTGTGTATACATAGGTGTAATACCTGGCCCCGACATCCTGAAGATCAACTACAAGGCAGTCCAGTCCCTCCAGCATTTCAGACGTGGGTTCACGGGTATTCCCGTAAAGGCTGTGAACCGGGATACCGTAGTCAGGATGAGTGTAACCGTCCCACTCGATCATGTTATCCTGAGTCTCACCATAGAACCCGTGCTGAGGTCCGAATAGCGCGGTAAGTTCTATTCCATCCATCCCGGCAAGCACATCAACTGACAATCTGTACTGTGAATCTACAGCAGCATAATGGGAAAGCAGTCCAATACATCTGCCGGGAAGCATGTCACGCTTTAATCGATCAAGACCGGTTTTCATCAAAGAAGTTCCTTTCGGGTGGATATTCCGAAGATAGATGGTTGAATCAGAATTCCAGTCTGTCGCCCCGGCGGAGTACCACTACTCTGTCGCGGAATCTCCGTGCAAGATCCCGCTCGATCTCATGTCTCAGCCATGGTTTGAGATGAAACGTATACACGGGCACATCAGGCTTGTTCAGTTTCTTCAGTTCGTTCTCCAGAAGAGCTGGTGTAAGGTGATTACTGGCAATAGCTATATCGGTCTGATTGTCCGGAAATGATACTTCCGCAATAACCATTGAAAGATCACCAAGTTCTGCTCCTCTTTTCCAGAGAGTCTCTGTTGGCCCCGTATCACCTGTATGCAGGATGGAACCAGTACTTGATCGGAACAGGAACCCCCTGGCGCCGGCGCTATGGCAAACCGGTTCTGACCAGGCTCTGATTCCCCCTGGAAGCTCAAACCATTCCCTGTCCTTCATCGCTTCATAGACAAGAGCCGGACCACGGGAGGTTTTGATTCTGCTGAAATCCGGCCACAGCAGATCGTTCATATAGTGTTTTTTGACCACATCAAGACATGCCTTGCTTCCCATAACCCTCAGAGGTTCATCTCTGCGAGAAACGGTAGCATCAATCATGAAACCCAGTTCAAGTACATGATCGAGGTGGGCATGGGTAAGAAGAACCATCTCAACATTATCCTGTTGTGTTCCTGAAAGCATGGACGCTGATCCCGCATCAAGCAGGACCGACTCGCCAAGGAGCATCGAACAGAGACAGCATCCATACTGTTTTGACCCATCAACACCTATCACATCAATGTACACTTTCTTTTCCTCTCTTTATCACTCTGGGCATGAACGGACTGATACGGGTAACGATTTCGTAATTTATTGTACCTGCCCATTCGGCCATCATCTCAGCGGAGATAATCTCGTCCCCATCTTTTCCGAGAAGCACAACCTCATCCTCCAGGCGGGAGTGGGGGATATCGGTAAGGTCAACCATTATCAGGTTCATGCACACTCTTCCAAGAAGCGGAGCACGTTTCCCCCTGATCAGCACATGAGCGGAGTTTCCACACCCCCTGTCGTAACCATCCGCGTAACCTACAGGCAACACTCCAAGCCTTGTCTTTCTATTTGTCCTGAATGTGCATCCATACCCTACGAAACTTCCTGATGGAATTGTCTTTATCTGAGCAATTCTCGTTTTCCATGAAAGAACAGGTTTAAGATCAGGTACCTGTCTTCCGGCAGTCTGGGCAGAAAGGAATGTTTCTCTTGAAGGCCATAAGCCGTACAATCCGATTCCAGTTCTCAACATGTTGAAGTGAGTCTCAGGAAATAGTATAGCAGCTGCTGTACACGCAGTATGAATCACTTCAGGATGAACGCCCGAATCTCCGATTAACCTGAGAACTTCTTCGAATCGGTGAAGCTGCACCTCTGCATACTCATGATTCAGAGTATCTTCAATATTGGCAAAATGCGTTGACAGACCTTCTATCTTTATTCCTGGAATTAGAGCCGCACTATTGAGGAATTCCGGCAAATTCTCCGGTAGTATTCCCTGCCTGTTTGTACCGGTTTCTACCTTAATATGAACTCGGGCGGGTTTTTCCGGATTTACTGTCTTCTTAAGCTTTTTAAGCGTTTCGATATTGTAAACTGTAAGACGAAGATCAGCTTCAATTGCTTCAGTAAGTCTATCGAGCAACACATAACCCAGCAGAAGGACGGGACGCTCTATTCCGTAATGTCTGAGTTCGAGCCCTTCATCAAGGGAATTCACGGCAAACCACGCAGCAGAGGGAAGCAGACTTGTAATCTCCCGAACGCCATGTCCGTATGCGTTGGCTTTAATGACAGCACAGACAGGGAAATTCTGTCCGTTCTCCGAACATGCCCTCAGCTGACGCAGATTCCAGTCGGGAGCTGACTCCTCGATCTCGACCCATTTCAGGTATTTCATACCCTAATCTATAAACAGCGTATATTCCGCAAGCAAGGATGATGAATAGATTGAACCCGGTTAAAGGAGGTTAATATGCCTCAGGTTTTTTTCCTGTCAGCTGCAAAGACAGATCTTCCCGGAGCTTTCACAAAGCTGCTTGAGAATCTGGAAACAGCAGCAAAATTGAAAGTAACGGACTTTGTCGCTGTGAAAATTCACCCCGGTGAAGCGGGAAATACATCATATGTGAGCGCGGAAAATGTTAACAAAATCATACACGCTCTTAATTTCCCTGCAGACCGGACATTCCTCACTGACACTACCGTACTTTATCCAGGCCTCCGAATGTCTGCTCCGGATTATATATGTCTTGCTGCGGAACACGGATTCGGCACCCCGGACACACCGCCGTTCATCGTTGCCGACGGCCTGCGCGGGGAGAATGAAACTCTTATTGAAATGCCGGATGAATTCGATTCATCTGCAGCTCATCTCGCCTCGATAATCTGCAGCGCTGATGCCATGATTGTAATCAGCCATTTCAAAGGTCATCTACTTACCGGATTCGGAGGAGCGATAAAGAATCTGGGAATGGGATGCGCTTCCAGAGCCGGAAAACTGTATCAGCATTCTTCAGTAAAGCCGAATATCAAAAGCGACAGTTGTACCGCATGCGGGATATGTTCGGCTAACTGTCCTTCAAATGCTATTACAATCAATGCATTCGCAGTTATCAACACCGAATCCTGCACCGGCTGCGGTGAGTGCCTCGGACGTTGCCCGGAAGGTGCCATCAGGGTCAGCTGGAATCAGGAAATGAATGTCTTCATGAGAAGAATGGTTGAATACGCGTCAGTTGTAGCGAAAACCGCGAATCCTGTTCTGTACGTGAATTTCGTCACAGCAGTGGTTCCGGATTGCGACTGCATGCATGACACACATCCTCCCCTTGTCGATGACATAGGCATCCTGGCTTCCACCGATCCTGTCGCGCTGGATAAGGCTTCGCTGGATCTTGTCACCTCTGCCCCATCAGCCGCGAATTCACCACTTGCGGGGAAAGCTGATACTGGAGATGATAAATTCATGGCGTTCCGTCCTGATATTGATGGTGAGCTTCAACTCAGAATTGCGGAATCATTCGGAATGGGCTCAATGAAATACGAACTGATCAGAATACCCTGATGAACCTGACTTCGGGTATGCGAGCAGCATTCTACATGATAATCGCTACTCTGTTTCTCTCGCTGGTTCCCGTATGTGTGAAGGCCATTCCCACTGAAGCTGGCGTTTCCGTTTCACAGAAGCTCTTCGCGAGAGCATCGATTTCGGCAGTCATCACACTTTTCATACTGCTGTTCAGGAGAATCCCGTTGAAACCGGGAAGTGTCCGCCTGCTGGGAGCAAGGTCGATTTTCGGAATTGCTGGAATGCTTACGTACTTCACTGCTGTTGAAGGTTTACCTCTTGCAGAGGCTGTAACAATTAACAGGCTGAGCCCCTTCTTTGTCCTTATTTTCGCCTGGTGGTTCCTGAAAGAAAGATTGAGAAAAGCACAGATCGTCGCACTTTTTCTTGGACTTGTAGGAGTCGTGGTAATACTTCGACCAGGTGTAATTCCGATTTCTCTTCCGGCAGGTCTTGCCCTTCTCTCAGCAATATTCGCGGGAAGCGCCTATACCGCAATAAGAGCTCTGCGCAAAACAGATAAACCCCTGATAATAGTATTCTGGTTCTCAGTGCTGATGTCGCTGGTCTTTCTGCCGTCTGTTATCCGAAACGGAGTAATACCGGATTCACGATCACTTATTCTCCTGATATGCATTGGTATCTTCGGCGCTTCGGGACAGCTTTTCATGACTTCAGCATACAGATATGCTCCCGGAGGCAAGGTTGCAATATACGGCTACCTCAGCGTGATCTTTTCAATGCTCTGGCAAACAATGTTCTTCAACTCCATACCGAGTTTGGCTGTTTTTGCAGGCGCAGCGCTGATTCTGCTCGGGGGATGGATCAACTACCGAGTCAGGTAACTCAGTTCCATATGTCAAGGGTCATATGTCAAGGGTCATATGTCAAGGGTCAGGTCTTGCATCCATGCATTATTATCATATTATATATAGAAATTCAATGTAATATGTGTATATGGCTTTTAGCCAGAAGATACATTTCTTTATCGAAAGACATCCTTAAAACTAATGGAAAGATTCAGAAGGCAATTGTCATCCTCAAGGTCACATCCATGAACTTGTATCCGGTGACATTGTACATTTGATTGACACCTGCAATCAATAGGACAAAGGATTTCCCACAATCCCATGACCTGCCCGTAAGGCAGCCAATTCGTCCCGATAAACCTCCGATTATTGCCTGAAACCAGCATAACCAGAAGCATGAGGTTCCCGGGAGATCCCGGAAACCGCGATATTTGCAGGAAAAGGCTCTCAGATACTCAGCGCCGCATTCTCTGCACCTGATCCTGGCAAAGCCGAAATGAGGATCACCACATTGCAGATACTTCCCCACTACTTCATCGGTGACGGAACGCCAGAAGCCGTAACGTTTTGAGAAGCGTTCGTCATACACGTTCCTGAATTCCTCGTAATGGATACGATTGCTGACGGAGCGGAGCCTGAGAAATCTTCATGAGGACTAATGCTCGTATGCTATCCTTATATAAGGCTCAATTAATCAATTCCAAATTCAGCAAGTCTGTACTGGTTCTAGTATACGGGAGAGTAAACTGATTCTATATTCTGATTAATTATCCCTGATGATGATACATCTCCTGGAAGTGGCATGTTCGCCTGCTACCAACCTTATCAGGTACATACCTGAGCAGAGATTTGAGCCATCAAAATATTCAGAGTACATACCTGCGGGAACAACCTCATCAACAAGGATTTCAACCAGTCTTCCCGAAAGATCGAACACCGAAAGAACCACATGTGAAGCTTCATCAAGTTGATAACACACAGTACATGATGAGCTGAATGGATTTGGGAAGGATTTTAATACAAGCCCTGTTTCAGTTGGAGAAAATTCTTCCTCCTCAACAGTAAGCCAGTAATTAACTCCTCCTCCTCCGAAGGCTCCCATGTCGTTGCGTGTAGTTCCCATTGCAGGCCAGAGTGCGTAACCCGGATTAAAGGGATCTTCAGGATCGTTGTATTCCCAGGCGGGATTACCTGCGTCTATGCAGGGAGAACCATATGAAAGGTGATAATCACCAAGAGGCCCCGTCTCAAACTGAGGATCGATATCGATGTTGCCAAGACCCCAGTATAGAGTGGAACTAGCATAATTGTAAACAGAATCCTCTCCATACTCAACATCGCAATATTCAATTGAAACATGAGCTTCAGCCATTAGTATCTGTGAGCCAAGTGAGCCTGAATTACCCCAGAGAATGGAGTTATCTATATAAAGAGTATCAGAAGCGGAGGCAATTCCTCCCCCTAAGCCATTTGCTATATTACTCGCTATTGTGTTATTGACAATGTGTAATGTACTACCGGAAGCTTCATAAATACCACCACCGTGACCAGCAGTATTCTCAACAATAAGATTTCCGATAAGTGTTGGTATACCGCTTCCTATGAAAATCCCTCCTCCGTCCCCGCCATCATTTTCGGAAATGTAATTACTGCATAGTAGTACATTTGAACCATCTATACCGATACCACCACCATGATGATCAGAATAATTATCGCTGATATTATTGTTGATAACCATTGCTGTATCACCCCAGATATAAAATCCACCACCATACTGAGCTTCATTGTTCGTAATTGTGCAGTCAATAATACATGGAGGGTCATTCTCATCAGAGCTTCCTATGAAGAGCCCGCCACCATATACCCATGTATTATTATTGTAGACAGTACAGTCTGTCATGAACATGGATGAATTCTCTAAGTATACTCCTGCTCCGGTTTTAGCAAGGCAGTCCTTGATGATATTATTCCGAATTGTCGGAGAAGAGTTTGTGATGTAAAGTCCACCGCCATAATCAACAACTTCTTGTTTTCCCGACGTTGTTCCATCGGAGATCTGGTTCCTTAATGTAAAGCCCTCAAGTACAGCGGTGCTGTCCTCACCTCCTGTGAACATCACGCAGTGGAAGTCCATGAAGGTTCGAATGAGAGTGTTTTCGGGACCAGATGTACTCATCACAACAATGTTCTTCCCCTGGAAGCTGATGGGCCCTCCGTATTCACCGGGGGACACAAGTACTGTATCACCGTCCTGTGAAGCACTGATAGCACTTTGAATGGAAGGATATTCAGAGGGAACGAGGAGAGTGTCTGCAGTAAGCAATGTGCAAAAGGCAATTAGAAGAAATACTGAATTCTTCATGATCAGTATACACTCCGTTCATATACTGAATGTAACTATTTACATTACGAATAACAATGTTGTATTCTTGATATAAAAAGAATATTGGTTAATTAGAAAGGTGTATAAAATGAAAAGCTTCAGACTGCAACTCATGATATTCCTCTTTATCTGCACAACGCTGTTCGCCACTTCATCCGGCGCGACGAATTTCTACGAACGGCACGGCAACAACTTCATTTATCTTGACAGCATGCCTTCGAATCAGTTCGACACACTTACATACGCTCCTGTTATATGGGATATAGGAACTGCTTTTTTCGAGCTTCGCAATTACTATGCAAGCTATGGCTGGGAATCATCCTCCGGGTGTGACAGTTCATACAATGCAATAGACCTGCTTATGAAGGAAGCCTGGGATCATGGAGTGAATTTTGCCAACGCGAGGGGCGAGATATTACGTATGGCCACTCCAACTTTGGACAGTGGTCCGGAGCCCGAGCATTATTTTGTCAATGTCGCAGAGATAGTTCGGGAAGATTCCCTGCATCTTATCGCTGGAGGCTTCAAGACAGATACAACAGTTTTCAGCTATGAGCACAATGACGCTGTCATTAGTTACCTCTCTGAATACATGGATTATGATTATACATTGCCAGATAGCTCCGGAGATTTCATCGGAGTATTTGGGTTTGATGAACCCGATCTCGGATATGAAGGTCCCGGAGAGAATCAGTGTCTGCATGATACAGCATGGTCTAACCTTGTAGAGAATTACGCACAGTTGAGCAGAGATTCAATATCCGGTGATATTCTTCCATTCGGAACATTCGTGTGCAGGTGGAAAACACAGGAAGGAGACAGCCTCTGGTACCGGGAAACTATTCCACTGTTCAGCGGAGAACTTGAGTATCCTGTCTTTGACTATTACCCCTGCAAGTACAGTCCTCCCGATGATCGATCATATCCTGATCAGATCGAATTCGATGAGATAATAGGCGCTACCAATCTTATGCCTTCCGGTTCGATAGATTATGAAGCTTATGCAGACCAGGATGAGATCTTCGCTGTTGACGACAGCGGCTGGTTCCGGGTCTTTGAGTTTGAGAATGTAACCAGTCGTACTGATACCCTTGAGGTAAGCAGGATAGACAGTGTCCTGCTGCCTCAGTCACTGCGGAATAATCCTGTATGGGCAGCAAGTGATTTCAGAGCAGCAGATGTAGGCGATAGGGATTCCCACTCGCATAAGCTGAACGGAGCGGTTGTATTCTTCGATAAGGATGACCCCGGTGAAAACATGGTGATCTTCCACAACGGTACTGATCTGGTTTTCCTCGAAGACATACTGGAAATGCCCGCAAATGCATGGGAAATTACAACTGCCTGTGTTGGAGAGTATAACTATCCGGTGCATCATCCAACGGATTCCTTAAGACGGGGAAGCCTGATCAGTCACGGTGAACTGAGAATTCTTGTCTGCTATCAAATCAGACGAAGCGGACAGTTTTATGACAGAGCCAGGATATTTGCATGGAATTACACCACAGAAGAGTTCAATGATGTTACCGGTGATACCCTGGGCTTGCGGCTTGATATTAAACCAGCCAAAGCCGTATGGGGCGTATTCTGGCCAACGGATAATGGATGGTCGTCTTATAATTCTGACGATCAGAGCGGGTTTATCATGATTGACAGCAGTGGTAACTATCAGTCCATCTATGAATACGTTCCTCAGGGCATAAATGAATCCGAGTGGGCGGTATCCGATGAATTCACAAACCTTTTTGAGTGGGATGAAACATCATTCATAGCCAGACAGACAAAAAGTTTCCCCTGCTTCACCGCAGGCATGGATTACATCTGTCATCTCACGGCAGGTGTCCTGAATAAGGCTGTTCTTGAATTCGCTTCAAACCCTGGAAGAAATCCAAACAGCGCTCTGACCGTTTATGAAAGCTCTCCCTTTGATCTGCCGGAGTCTTACGACTTCTTCGATATAAACGACGCTGCTTCCTTCAGGCCCATGAGATTCTACGATGACGCTCTGCTGGTTTCCTTTGATTATCCTGGTGATAGTTCTGAAGTATATCGAAGTACTGGAAGTATTAACTTCAGAGGAGGGGATGATATCAGTATTAGTATGGATACTGATGCATTTTTTACACGGAAGATCGCATCAGATGAATCACCGCTACTTGCTGCGGCGAGGGTTTACAATGTAAGACAGACGTACAGGGAACCACTTGTTTCTAATCCAGATATTATACCATACTATCCATTCCAATTCACTCTACTCTACAGTGATATCCCAGTTGAAAGTTCATCTGACTTTCTTGCGGAGATGCATGTAGCTATGGATACCATGTTCGTATACGGTATTGACAGCACTTCCAGAAGCAACTGTCTGATGCACAACCTCCGTTGCGAAGGGAGAAGGCAGGATGGTCAGGTTACTTTCTACCCATCATCGGACACTCTTCTCTATCTGATGACCACATCACTGGTACACGGCTCCAGAGGGATTCACATGAGAGCCCTTAATTTTACCATGATGTGCGGCAATGGAGGGAGTTCCGCTCCATCAGGTACATACAGGTGCCCCCCTCTGCTTCTCAACTGGGGACCGAGTGTTGAGACCACTAATCCCGATATGCTTGGAAGACTGCACGATGTCGTTCAGTCGCTCACCGGGAAGAATACATCTAATCCGGATTTCGTATCTGCTCTCATTGATGATAATTACGAGATACTCGATACTGCTGATGTACGAAACGCCATCCAGGATGGAGGCTGGCACCAGGATACTGAAAATGACTATCTCAATTTCATCGCCCTTGAAGATTCAGTATCGGGTGATATACTGTTGCTGGTTGTGAACGATTCAAGTGAAGATGTGTCTGACTTCACATACATTCGTTTCCCGAATCGTTACAAAGATTCGTACACAGCCAACTGGGTTGCGGGATTCAAATGCCTTTATGATCCAGAGGGAGATAGGGTCAGGCTGGTGTTGGATTTCTATACGATGCTTCCGTATACAGCAAGTCTTTACTGGTTTGAGCATAAATGAAATTAGATTGAGTTTATATTCCGACTAATCAACCCTGATGATGATACATCTACTGGAAGCGGCATCACTGAAATGGTCGGAGAATTCAGTAGGATATTGGCACTGATGACTATCGTATTTCAGAAACTTTGCAATCTATAGACTGAGAGTAAGAGCGTTATGTACTTAGATTCGGAAAGTGCCCCCATCGGTGGGGTAGCCCCATGTCGTTTTAATGGTGGGTGGCACTGGCGCCTCGTTTATCTACCTGCACGAACCTAGGGTGGACCGATTATCAAACTGGAATATATACTACCAGTAAGTCTCAGTGATTCAAAGGTTAAGAGGACTTATCGTAACCCTATTATCTATGCGCTGGAACTGGCTGATGAGATGAATCAATAGGACAATGGATTTCCCACAATCCCATGACCTGCCCGTAAGGCAGCCAATTCGTCCCGATAAACCTCCGATTCTTGCCTGAAACCAGCATGCCAGAAGTTTGTGGTTCCCGGGTAATCCCGGAAATTGACCATACGGTGTGAAACACCCGCAGTCAAACATCGTTGCCGGCAGATGTGTACTGGAGACTCGGTATACGGATGTACGTCCCCCGTGAAGCCGAATCGCTGACAACTTACCCAACCTCTATTTCAGGAAACCAGCATAGCTCATCATTCGTGGTTCCCGGGAGATCCCGGAACATCGTCCTGCCATGGAATGTAATCCGCATCGGGTTCACATACCAGTTCCAGAGGCTCTGGCGGGGGCCTTGGGGCTTCCCAGAGATCAAGATGTTTTTGACATAGTCAAGCACTCCATGCAACCGGCAATGATGGTGTCAGGATGCGCCTGATGACAAACGGTTGTTCTATGAAAGAGATGACTTTCATCTTCCCTCCGCACTTAGGGCACTTCAATACATCATATACCGCAATAAGAGCTCTGCGCAAAACAGATAAACCCCTGATAATAGTATTCT
>JAIOQY010000213.1 GCA_021108435.1 Candidatus Aegiribacteria sp. | reverse complement strand
GAAACGGATATTATTCCCGGACGAACTAACTCAAGGTCTGATTGGGAGGATAACTATTGAATTATACCTATCTTGCTCTGCTGATACCTGGATTTTTGTTTGCCGTTACCGGATTTGTAATGCTGGGGAAAAAACTGCATCCTGTTATTACCGGTTTAACGTTTCTCGCGGGGATTATAATACTTGTTCTGGGAATTCTACTAACCTGCGTGCCTGATTTCTTCACAGGCTGACGTTATTATCCTTCAATAAGTCCCAGTTTTCTAAAGTTCTCGATAAACTGCATCAGCAGTTCATCATCCTGATTGTCCCTGAACGATCTCAGTGCGATGGAGGCCGCTTCTTCAAGAGAATTATCCTGCACAAGTTGACGAATCTTCGCGATGTAGGGTTTGTTGCTTCCCGTTCTTTTGTCACCATCATTTGTATTTGTCATAGGAGAAGCCACTTTGGAATCAGCGTTTTCAAGGTCTTCGAGGAGTTCTTGCAGGCCATTAATATCGGGCATCATTTCAAAAGCCTGCTGAGCGAAAAGGATAGATTCCGACATATTTCCCGCTGCCAGTTTCTTTCGAGCGATGGAAATAAGGTTCGCCGCTTTCATCCTTGATTTCAGGGAATCTAATTTTGTTTCTATATCAGGGTTATCCGGATCCATCTTTCGAGCTTTATTAAGATAGGCAATGGCCTTTGCCTGGTGTCCCTCGTCAAATGCTTTATCAGAAGCTTCGAATAGTTTAACAAGCTGATTCAGTTTAATAAGCTGATCTCCTATTGGCATTGATAACTTCCTTTCTACTGGTTCAATAAATGCTTGAGGCCATTCGTCCGGTTCATCAGGAACAGGTTCCTCAAGTGGTTCATCGAAGACAGGATTCTCAAGTGGTTCATCGAAGACAGGATTCTCAAACGATTTATCGAAGACAGGATTCTCAAGTGGTTCATCGAAGACAGGATTCTCAAGTGGTTCATCGAAGACAGGATTCTCAAACGATTCATCGAAGACTTGATCTTCAAGCGGTTCGTCGAGGATTGTCATCGAGGTATCTTTTCGATCAAGCGCCTGTATTACCTGAACAACCAGTCCGTTATTATCATCGATGCTCACTGCCTTCTTCATCAGCTCAAGAGCTTCCCTGCGATCGTTGTGATCAAGCTCTTTTTTTGCTTTTCGAACAAGTCTGGTAATGAGTTTTAGATTCTGTTTCAAGAACTACCTCCAGAAGCTCGATTGAACGTATTCGCAACCGAATACTTCTGATATAAAGAAAGAAACAACATGCTTCTCAATCCGATGAACCTACTGATTCAATCAGGTTCCAGCATAAAGTTCCTGACACTATATGCTACACTGTAATGTCACACAAGTGCTGACTTCAACAAGTATAAATTATACTAGATTTTGAATAACAGGCTATGGGAGATAAAGTAATAGTTGATTGACAATTCCTACTAATCAAGTATAGATTATATGAATTTCTATTTTCAGAAAGGAATAACAATGCGTTCTGTATATATCATAATATTACTGGTACTTTCAGTTCTCCTGTTTGGTGCTGACAGAGTTGTTCTACTGGAAGATTTCACGAACTATCAGTGTGGGCCATGCTGGAGTTTTGAGCAAACATTAAACAATTTTGTAGACAGTCATCCGGATGATCTCGCCGTAATCAGACCTCATGTCTGGTGGCCTGGCAACGGTGATCCGATATACAATCAGAATAACTATGAACAGTGGCACAGAGTACAGCTGTACGGTGTTAACTCCGTTCCGTGGCTTCAATTTGATGGAGTTATCAAAGCGAGTACCAGCGGATCAGGTCTGAACAACGCATTCAATAATAGAATTGCGGTTCCATGTTTTCTGGAGATACAGGTCGCAAACTCAACTTCAGGTGGCGCCGGATCGATAATTATAACGCTCATAGCGGAACAGGATCTGGGAGGAGATGATATTTTCTGCAACGCTGTTCTTATCGAGAGCAATATACCAGGAGCCGGTTACTGGTCGAATTCAGTTTTTGAACAGGCATTCAGAGACGAGCTATTCGGTCCGGTAGGAGAATCGATAGTTTTCGGACCCACTTATCCGGATACTTTAGATCTGATTGTCGATTATGACACCGGTACTTTTGATTTCGAGTATGTAGAGCTGGCAGTTTTTGTTCAGAATCATGGATCATCGAAAGAGGTTTATAACGCCTGGTTCGACTACCTCGGTGCTGTAGTCGGAATTGAAGAAGGCGAAGCAGGTGCTGCTGACGGTGATATTCAACTTGACGTTTATCCAAATCCATCCACCGGGAATTTTACGATAAATGCCTTTAACCTTCCCGAATCCGGCGGGGAACTCAGTATTTATGATACTTCGGGAAGATGTGTTGCCACGGGAACGATAAAGGAAGGGATATCCGCCGATTTCAGTCTTAATGCTTCTGGAGTGTATTTCGCTGAAGTTAACTCCGGAAATACAGTGACAGTAGATCGAATAGTGATTCTGAGATAAATTGACCCTGGTCTGCGCCTTTTGCTTTACTGACATCGAGTGAAGGAACATGATGAAATATTCTGTAACAGTATTATTCATTCTCACAGGATTGGCTGCCTGCGGGGATATAGATATAGGGATTGACGATTATCCAGCGAACGAGCCGTTCTGTGCCGATTGTGCGGTAAGTATGAGATATCAGACTCTTTATCTGGAAGAAGAGCTCGGAAACGCCATCGAGATAGAAACGATATCTCTAAAGCGAACGTTCCAGGGAGAAACCGAAGTTACACTTGATACACTTGTAATATATATAGGGTACTGTGACGGCGATGAACTTGGAAATGTATTCGCTGACAATTACAGACCCGGAACCATGACGGAGGTTGTCTGGGAGGAGAACTTCACTGTCTACGCGCCGGATCCTGATTCATGGTTTTCCATCAATCTGGAAACGCCTTTCTTCTACGATGGATCAGGAAACCTGATCATTGAATATGGATGGCCTGACGGACACGGCGCTGTTTTCAATTACAACTGGGAAGATGATGTAGCCAGATCGCTCACTGCCGGATGGGACAGTTCAACTGGATTCACTTCGCTGGGATGCCCGCATTTACTCCTGACCGGTTCACTGAATCTGGAGCCGATAACTTTCGGAGCCATAAAAGCTATGGGGACATACACTCACTGATTCGTGTTCTCATCATCTGATTTTCAGGATTGAGGTAATTTTCTCGATCTGGACATTGAAGCCATAAAAGCTTTGATATCATGTGCAAGCCCCCTGAGTCCGGTTTCCCAGACCGGACAGTTGTCTCCCGGATTTTACTTGCGTATTTTTATGATGCAGATATTCGAAACAGGAATATCGCTTGAATGGAGTAGGAAAATGAAGAACATTATAGGTATAATGTTAATTATCTGCGGAATGGCCGCACTTCATGTAATGGCCTGTGGCGGGGGAGAGCCTGAGGAACAGGGTGAAACCGCCGGGGATACTGCAGGGGAAATTCAGGATCAGGGAGAATCCGCTGAAACTACTGCTGAGACCCCGGAAGGTGCGAATAACACCGCAGCTGATGCTATTATGCTGAGTGAAGGTGTTACCGAAGGAGTACTCGAGCAGGAAGAAACAGATGACTGGTACGTATTCAGCGTTATTGGCGGAGAAACTTTCAACGTATCATTCACTCCTTCGAACGAAGCTGAAGGTTTCAATGTTGAAGTACTTGATTGTGAACAGGACGAAATATGGATAGAATGGGATGTAAAGCCACCTGTCTGCAAGGAATTCAGCTACATGACACCAGCGGAATTCTCCGGTGATTATTACATTCATGTATTCCAGGGAAGCCCCGGTGGTTATACACTTGAACTTTCAAAGGTAATGCAGAATGACGGGATTTCAGGTGCCGATGCCGGTGGAAGGGCACCAGACGCACTTGAGATCACTTTGGGAGAGACAGAGGGAGGTATCATAGGTGATCTGGATGAATCTGACTGGTATTCCTTTGAGGTTCCTTCCGGCAGCATTCTTGATATATCATTTACTCCCGGATATGATTCTGAAGGCGCGAATGTCGAATTCCTGGATACTGAAGTCAATGAAATCTGGACGGAATGGGATGTTTGCGCCGGTGTGACGATAACAAGGTCAATGATAATGAACAGTTCGTCGGGGGGAGTCTATTACATCAATATCTTCAAAGGTGGTAACGGAACATATAGTTTAACAGTTACTGCAGCTTCTCAGGATGATGCATGGAGCGGTGATGATGCCGGAGACAGAGCTGTTCATGCCGTCGCATTGGAAATCGGACAGCCAGCGAGCGGTATTATCGGTGATTATGACGAAGAGGACTGGTACAGCATCGAAGTTTATGAAGGGCACAATCTGACCTTCCTCGTTACTCCGGATGAGGACGGAGCAGGCTTGAATGTGGGGCTTTTTGATCCCGATCAGGATGAGATCCGGATCGAGTGGGAAGTGGCTCCTGGAGCTACCTGTGAGATCAGCCTTCCTGATGATGCGGTAGCTGGAATTTACTATCTCGAGGTTTTCGGTGGAGGTAACGGGAGCTATACGCTACTGGCAGAAGAAACGTAAAGGGAGAATGCACCGGGGAGATATCCGAAGAAGGTCGGTAAGGGATTTAATCAGGATATCCTTGAAGAGATAGATGATTCTGCTGAAGAAGCGCAGGAGGAGGTGGAAGAGAAGAACAGCAACTCCTTACAGCGACTTTGAATGATTGACTTCATCGGGATAACTCATATTATTAAGCTTCGTGGAATGATTTGAGGTCTATTGCAACCACGTTAAAAAAAGTGCTAAAAAGCCGATAGCAACCTCAAGCCGCCGGCAGGCGGCTATTTTTCTTCGGCTGTCAGATTGGAAGGGTTTATAGTCATGGGAAGACTGTTTACCAGCGAATCCGTTTCCGAGGGTCATCCTGATAAAATCTGTGACCAGATATCAGATGCCGTTCTTGACGCGCACCTTGCCTTTGATCCAAATGCTCATGTGGCCTGTGAAACCCTGGTGACTACCAATTTCTGCCTGCTGGCTGGTGAAGTGAAGAGCCATGCCCAGGTTGATTATGAGAAAGTCGCCAGAGATACTATCAAATCCATTGGGTACGATCAACCGGATCTTGGTTTTCATTATGATGAAAATACATACAAAATCCGGATACACTCTCAGTCTCCGGATATTGATCATGGTGTTGTAGACAATAAGGGAGCCGGAGATCAGGGATTGATGTTCGGATTTGCCTGCTGCGAGACCGAAGTGCATATGCCTTACCCGATACAGCTTGCTCACAGGCTTCTTGAAAAACTCAGGGAAATACGTCTGGCAGGAGAACTGCAATGGGCGAGACCTGACGCAAAAAGCCAGGTAACTGTTGAATATGAGAGTTTCAGGCCTGTATCCATTGATGAGATTCTACTCTCGGTACACCATGCTCCGGATGCGGGAACCGAAGATATGATTGAAGACATTCGCGAAAAAGTAGTGTCCCCTGTTCTTGAGTTGTGCAAACCGCATCTTCAATGGACAGGTAAACTCCTTTTCAACCCCTCAGGCAGATTTGCCATAGGCGGGCCGCACGGTGATACCGGCCTTACCGGCAGGAAGATCATTGTCGATACATATGGTGGCACAGGGCGTCACGGAGGCGGAGCATTTTCAGGCAAGGATTCCACAAAGGTAGATCGCTCCGCAGCATATATGGCACGTTACATCGCTAAAAACCTTGTTGAAGCCGGGATTGCTGACAGGTGTGAGATACAGCTTGCCTACGCAATAGGCCAGGCAGAACCGGTCTCTGTTATGGTTGAGACATTCGGAACGGAAAAAATCTCCGATATCTCTGCGGTTGAGACTGCAATAAGGGATATTTTTCCTCTGCAGCCGTATGGTATCATAGAATATCTTGGATTGAAAAAGCCTGTTTTCAGCAAAACTTCGTCTTTTGGTCATTTTGGTAGAGAACCTGGACACGATGGAGCATTCTCATGGGAGAAGACCGATCGGGTTGAGGATATTGCATCCAGACTTCTTTAGTAAAAACGGTTATCCACAGAGTTGATGGGAGGAACCGGTGACAGTTCTGATATTTGTTGCCTGTATCATCACCGCAGGCTCTCTTGACAGTCTTGATACATGTCTGCGCGAAACCCAGGCTCATATTTCTCAACTGGAAGAAGAAGAAGCGGCAATATCAACAATACTCGATGCCATACACGAGCACCTTACCATTTCAAGGGATTATTACAATGAGCTGGCCCTTGAGGAATCGAGGATACTCCAGCAGCTTTCCCGGGTTTCAGGGGTATTCACATCTGAGGATTCCCTGCGCGGGGAACTTGTTGAAAATCTTTCCTCTTACCTGCTTTACCTCTATTCTCACAGGAATCTCGGAGGGATTGGATATTTCTTTATAGAAGGGGGATTCACAAGAATGCTCCGCCGCCAGGCCTATATTGATTATCTTGCATCAAAAGCTGCGAATGAAGTATTCATGCTCTCCACAAGCCAGGACTCACTGGGGAGCTGCAGAGACTCGCTGGAGGTTCTTCTGGTCGAGGTTCAGCAGCTCAGAGAGCAGATGGAGGAATTGCAGGGTGGAATCTACGATGAGGAAGCCCGACAGGCTTCGATAAGAAATCAGTTGATGGGAAGGATAGCAGCCGAGAAAGAATCGCTTGCAGTTCTGGAAGATAGAAGAATCAGCAGGGCGGAATTCGTAACCCGGCTCAGTGTTCGGTCAACTCCAGTGACTTCCGGAACTCCTTTTCTGGAACCTGAATCCGACAGTTACATGGAATCCTTCCAGGGAAGTATCAGCTGGCCTGCAAGTGGGCAGGTTGTTAGAGCATTTGGAATTCAGATTCATCAGGAGTATGGAACCCAGACAACCAGTGACGGTATCACAGTTGTCACTCCTCCTGGCCAGCCGGTGTATTCATCAGCAGAAGGAGTGGTTCTCTGGGCCAGGGAATTCCTGAGTATGGGACAGATGATAGTGCTTGATCACCAGGACGGATATCATACGGTGTACGGATATCTTGGACAGATTCTGGTAAATCCAAATGATGAAGTTTTATCCGGATCTCAGATAGGGAAAACAGGATCAGTCCCCGGTGGGCAACCTGGATACTATTTTGAGATTAGAAGAAGTGGAGTACCGGTAAACCCGGAGGAGTACCTGGAATAGAAAATGAGTATTTTCAGAATAGTGCAAGGACAGAAACAGGCCTCTGAACTTCTTGGAAGATCAATGATGAAGAACAGGCTTGCTCATGCCTATCTTTTCGCCGGACCTGAAGGAGTTGGGAAGCTTACAGCGGCTCTTGAACTTGCTGCTTCATGGATGTGTTCCGTCGCGGATTCAGGTTACTGCGGAACATGTAATGACTGCATGAGAGTATTCAGATTCCAGCATCCGGATGTGAGATTAACGATTCCGCAATTGGAGAAAACAGAACCGGAGGACTTAGCATCCCTTTTTCAGGCAAGAGCAGATGATAAAAAAAGCCCGCTCCGGATTCCTGGAAACAGCAGGATTAAAATTGACCAGATTCGAGAAATGGGAAAAAGACTATCCCACAAATCCTTTGAGAATAAAGGCCATATTGAGATCATCGTCGACTCGGACAGAATGGGAGTTGAAGCCGCTAATTCGCTCCTTAAAACCCTTGAGGAACCACCTGATGACACGGTCATCATCCTGATAAGCTCCGCCTGGTCTGCTCTTCTTCCCACAATCAGATCGCGCGCTCATCTGATAAGGTTCAGAAGACTGAGTGAGAATCTGATAGTGGATATTCTCATGAACAGGAGCGGAATGAGCAGAGAGACGGCGGCAGAGACAGCAGTAGCTTCAGATGGAAGACCTGGAGTAGCCCTCATTCGTGAAGGTAGAGATGTTTCCCTCACCGCGAATTACGATCCCCTGAGCATTCTGCGGCAAATAGTTGACAAAACCATGGTCTCACCGGTAATTTTGATAGCTGCGGAGGTTTCACGGAATCTTGGCAGGGAGGGAACTTTGGAATTCACTATAGAAATGCAGTCGATACTTCTTGACCTTAGACGCAGATCCTTGGAAATGAAACCTCTTACCCATACTGAGAAGTACTTTGACGGGATCGATATAAATGATGAAGAAGCTGAGAACCTGCTCCCGGTATTCCAGACCGCTGAAACCAGGCTTCGAGGAAATGGAATTCCACGGCTGGTACTTACAGCCGCATTTCTGGGTGCAAGGAGAATTGTTAGAGCGACAGGAAGGAACTCGGTATCTTGAGTAATAATGGTAACAGCAACAACGGTAATCATACTGATGACTATGAATCTATCAGATTTGAAGCAACCGAACTCCTGAGACTGCAGTTCAGCTCCAAACGCCTGGATACGTTCATTAACCTGGCTGAAATCCCTGTTGAGATAGGAGAAATGGTAGTAGTTTCCGTTGATAGAGGAGAAGATCTCGGAAGAGTTGTAGCCAAGTACAATCCAAGGGACCCTGTTGCTTCAATAACCGGAAAGTTTATTAGAAAGGCTACCTTCACCGATATAGCGAATTATGAGCAGAACAGGGATTTCGAGGATAAAGTACTGAGATTCTGCAAGGAAAGAATTGCAGTAAGGAAGCAGGATATGCGGCTTTCAAGCTGCGAGGTTCAACTGGATAGACGGAAAATCAGAATATATTTCACCGCTGATGAGCGGATGGATTTCCGAGGGCTTGTTCGTGATCTTGCAAGCAAATTTCACGCAAGGATTGAAATGCGTCAGATCGGGGTAAGAGACGACGCAAGGCAGAAAGATGGTCGCGGAGTCTGCGGCCAGAGGCTCTGCTGTGCATCCTACCTTTCACAATTCAGATCCATCACCCTGAGGGATGTTCGTGAACAGGATCTGACTCCCAATCCTTCGAAAGTTTCCGGAGTCTGCGGCCGTCTGAAGTGCTGCCTGCATTTTGAGTCGGATTTTTACCGAAAAGCGAGAAAATTGTACCCTCAGGTCGGTTCAAAAGCCAGATTAGGAAAAAGAACAGGGGAGATTATTTCAGTTGATATATTCAGTGAAACAGTAACGCTTCGAATGGATGACGATGAAGAGAGAACAATGGACATAGAGAAGTTCCACAGAAAAAGAAAACCTCTTAAAAAAGAATATGATTCTGAAAAACGATCTTCCGACACACCGGGCAGAGACTGAAGCCCCTTGAAAATGGAGAAGAAATGCCCCGATATCTCGTAACAAGCGCATTACCCTACGCAAATGGTCCCACTCACCTTGGCCAGATTGCCGGAGCATATCTGCCTGCGGATATTTATGTTCGTTTTCTGAGAATGTGCGAAGAGGACGTTATCTTCATTTGCGGCACTGACGAGCACGGGGTTCCGATAACGCTGAAAGCCGAACAGATGGGTATAACTCCCAGAGAAGTGGTTGACATATTTCACGAAGAGATCAAAAGTGATTTCGAGAGATTGGGAATATCCTTTGATAATTTTTCTAGAACGGAGACACCTGAACACTACCGCTTTACACAGGGAGTATTTCTGGAGCTTCTCGAAAAAGGACACATCACCGAAAAACCAATGGAGCAGTTCTACTGTGAGAAATGTAAACGCTATCTTCCTGATAGATACGTAAACGGCACCTGTCCCGAGTGCGATTCCATGAACGCTCGCGGAGATCAGTGCGATGACTGCGGCACATGGCTTGACGCTCTGGATCTGGTGGATCCTGTTTGCGCCATATGCGGAGCCACACCGGTTCCAAGAGAAACAAGACAATGGTTCCTCAGACTGGATCAATTCCAGGGCTGGCTGGAAATCTGGCTTGGGAACCACGGGGACTGGAAGAACAATGTACTGAACTACTGTCGCGGATGGCTTAAGAAAGGCCTGCGGGAAAGAGCGATAACCCGCGATCTCGACTGGGGTGTGCCTGTTCCCCTTGATGGAGTTAAGGGAAAAGTACTCTACGTCTGGTTCGAAGCGCTTCTGGGTTATGTCAGCAGCACTATGGAGTACTTTGCTGATAAGGGGAATCCGGACGGATGGAAAGATTACTGGCAGAATCCTGATTGCCGTCTTGTTCAGTTCATAGGCAAGGACAATATCGTTTTCCATGCTATAATCGAGCCCTCGGTTCTTCATGGCCTGGATGGTTTTATCCTTCCCTGGAATATTCCCGCCAACGAGTATTTGAACATCAAGGGAGAAAAATTCTCTACAAGCCGGGGAACGGCACTCTGGACTAAAGATTACCTTGATCACCTGCCTCCCGACCCGCTCAGATACACGCTTGCGATTAATGCTCCTGAAAACCGTGACGCTGATTTTACATGGGGTGAGTTTAGATCCAAGAACAACGAGCTTGCCGATGTTTTCGGAAATTTCATAAACAGGACAATGAAATTCGCTCACCTGTATTTCGATGGAAAAGTACCTGAACCTGCCCGGGCAGGGAGTGTTGAAGAGGAACTTATGGCATCAGCTGTCAGAACACGGGATGAAGCGGAAAAACAGCTGAGGAACTTCCAGTTGAAGGCGGCGTGTTCGAGGATCATGGATCTTGCCAGGGAGGGAAACAGGTATTTTGATCAGGCCCAGCCCTGGAAGACAGCGAAAAGTAATCCTCAGGCATGTGCTACATCCATCTATTACAGTCTTCAGATCGCGGATTCACTAAGGATTCTCCTTGCTCCGTTCATACCTTTCACCTCTGAGAAAACGGGTGAAATGCTTGGAAACACTTCTTTGCTCTGGAAAGACGCAGGCAGGGAAAATCTTCAGGCCGGGCATCAGCTCGGGACTCCTGAGATTCTCTTGAATAAACTGAAGAAAGGGTTCGAGAAAGTAATGATCAAAGGGGAAATTGACGACGGTATCGATGACAGTAACTCCCCTGGAGTCTCGATCAAGGAAAGCATTTCTTACGACGAGTTTGCGAAGCTTGATATGAGAGTCGGGCTTTTAACGGAAGTTCACGATATTGAAGGAGCTGACAAATTGTACAGGCTGATTGCAGATATGGGTGATCATACCCGTCAGCTTGTTGCCGGAATGAAACCATACTATTCGAAAGAGGAGCTTCTTAACAGAAAAGTCATTGTTCTGGTCAATCTGCAGCCTGTTTCAATCAGGGGTGTAAAAAGCAACGGTATGGTTCTGGCATCCGACGGTGGAGGGAAGGTATTCCTGCTTGAACCGGGAAGCGATTCCATGCCGGGTGACAGCATCCGCTGAGATGTAAATAAGGTTATCTGTGCGAATCTGCGACACAAACAGTTCATATTCAGAGACCGGCGGCGGTATAAAGATCTACCACGACAGGAAGATGGAGTATTTCGCCAACCGCCCCGAACACTCAATTGCTCTTGTGATTCCGGGTAGAAATACCGATTGCACTGTAGACGGGAATACCAGTGTATACAGAGTGAAATCCCTTCCTCTATTGGATTCAGGATACCGCCTAATCATTGACAGCGGGGGATTAACGTCTGCTTTTGGGGATTTTAAACCTGATCTGGTTGAGATTGGAAGTCCCTATCTGCTTCCGATTCACACGAAGAAAGCACTTGGTAACTCTGATGTTCCAACCGTTGGGTTTTACCATACGGATTATCCTGATAGCTATGTTCAGCCTTTTGCGAGTAAATTGTTTCCCGTACTTTCGAGGTCGCTGAGCAAACTGGCCAGGAATCATGTAAGGAGAACATACGGCGGCATGACAGCTGTTTTTGCCGCCAGCAGGTGCATACTTCAGAAGCTTCATGACTCAGGAGTGAAGAGACTCTTTCTTACTCCTCTTGGCGTTAGTACAGATCAGTTCTCTCCATCCAGACGCTCTGATGAATTTCGTCGGGCTCTCGGGGTCTACAGCGGAAGTAAACTGGTGCTTTACCTCGCAAGGCTGCACAGTGAAAAAGGTCTTGATCTGCTGATGGCGGCATATCCACTGTTCAGAGATCCGGCTTCAATAAAGCTTGTTATTGGAGGACATGGCCCTGCTGAAGGCAGGCTGAACCAGTTCATCAAGCAGTATCCCGAAGTCCGTCGTCTGCCGTACCTTCCAGGTCGTGACGCAGTGGCTGAGGCAATGGCTTCAGCTGATGTATACCTGTCACTCGGTCAGTCAGAGACGTTCGGACTGGCGGGTCTTGAGGCAATCTCCTGCGGCACAACACCGGTGTTCCCTGATTCAGGCGCTTCATGTGATATGGCGGCGTCTCTTGGATTTGTACCTCCTTACCGGTCAGACAGTCCGGAAAGCCTCGCAAATGCTATCGTGTCCGCTGCGGCAATGTCCGATTCTGATGCAACTGATTATCTCAGAAGATTTGCTCTCGCAGGACATGACTGGAATTCCGTATTTCGAAGGATCGAAGTTTTCTACGAGAGAATCATCAGTGCTTTCAGAGATGGAAATCCGGACAGACTGATCTCTCCTGACAAATGGTGGGAGGATTGATGGTGATATATGAGAGCTAAAAGCGTTCATATCAGCCTGCACGATGTGTCTCCCAGACATGAGAAAACCATTATGCGGATTCACGATGTGCTGGTTGAGCTGGGAGTGGTACGGTACAGCATGCTGGTAGTTCCCGATTTCTGGGGGGAATGGCCGCTTGAGGATTCCCCCGGATTCTGTGAATGGCTCAGAGATCTCTCTGCAGGGGGAACAGAGATGATCCTACATGGATATTATCACTATGACAGCATCGGCAGTCACAGAGCAATTGATCGAGTCAGATCAGCACTCTTCACGAGAGGAGAGGGAGAATTTCTGGGACTTGACTGTGAGACTGCTGCGGAATTACTGAAAAAAGGAAAAAACAAACTTGAGAGAATACTGAAAACCGATATAACAGGTTTCACTGCACCGGCATGGCTATACAGCAAGGGAACGCTGAAAGCACTTTCGGAAATCGGATTCACATATGCCGAAAGCAGATGGAGAACATGGAATCCATTGACTGGTGATACGTATCTTAGAGTACCGGTCGTGAATTATGCCGGAGGTGGCAACCTGAAAAGATGGGTGGCTGATCTCTGGGTTACATCATCCAGAGTTGTCCTTGGCGGAGCGCGGACTGTCAGGTTTGCGATTCATCCCGCTGATTTCGAGAATGAAATCACAAGAGGTAAAATTGAAAAGCATCTTGAGACGCTTCTCAAAAAAAGAACAGCAAGGGGACATCCACTCTATGGTGGGTGTCCCCAAAGAACATGACGCTCTGCTGCGTGTCCCCGCATCAAGGGAATCTTGCTTATATTCATTAAAACAAACGGATTTGCTGCGGACATGCGCTCTCTGGGTGAACGTACGCGCAAAGATGGGACAGGGGACGGGAAATGTATCTAGGATTCGTTGATATGAATGCAGGATTTCTGATCATCATTGCCGCCATGATCATAGGTATGATAGCCAGATCAAAGGTTAACGGCACATATAGAAAGTTCAGTCAGGTTTCCACAGGCAGAGGGCTTTCCGGAGCTGCAGTCGCGAGACAGATACTTGATAACTATGGTCTTGCGAATATTGGTATTGAAGAAATTTCAGGACATCTGACGGATCACTACGATTCCCGCAACAGTACTCTCAGACTATCTCAGAATGTATACGGGGGAACATCAATAGCTTCCGTTGGAGTTGCCGCACATGAAGCCGGTCACGCTGTTCAGGACGCAATGGGTTACGGCCCATTCCAGATCAGACAGAAGCTGGTACCGGTTGCCAATCTGGGATCCCAGATGCTGTTTCCGTTGATAATCGGTGGTCTGTTCTTTCATATAACTGCGTTATATTACGTTGGTGCTGCTCTTTACGGCGCAGCGCTGCTGTTTCAGCTGGTTACTCTTCCAGTTGAGTTCGATGCAAGTAGAAGAGCAGTCGTTTACCTTGAGAAAAGTGGCAGCATGACTGCTGGTGAACTGCAGGGCGTCCGAAAAGTTCTCGGCGCTGCCGCCATGACTTACGTTGCCGCTGCACTTGCTTCTCTGGGACAGATGATCTGGCTGCTCCTTGCCGGCAGGAGAAGATAATGGGTATCGAAACTCCATTCGTAATTATCCTTGTTTTCTTCAGTGTAGTATGCCATGAAATAGCTCATGGATATGTTGCCCTGAAGCTTGGTGATCCCACAGCCTATAGAATGGGCAGACTTACGTTTAACCCGGTTCCTCACATAGATCCTATTGGAACCATTCTACTTCCGGCAATGTTTTTAATAACCAACAGTCCGATAATGCTTGCATGGGCAAAACCGGTTCCAGTTGATCCGAGGCATTTTCGAGATCCAAAACAGGGAATGATGTGGGTTGCAATAGCAGGACCTGCGACCAACTTTGCTATTGCCCTTGCGTTAACAGCCCTGCTTCATCTCGCATCCGGTATAATGCCGACTATACTTGTGCACAGTCTGGCTATGGCTGCTCTGATGAATATTGTACTTATGGTTTTCAACCTCCTGCCGATACCACCTCTTGATGGCAGCAGAATTGTAGCGAGATTTCTTCACGGACAGGCTCTGTACAGTTATAGAAAGCTGGAACGGTTTGGCCTGTTTATCGTATTCGGCCTCCTCTGGTTCGGAGCCCTTTCAAGAATCCTGTATCCGGCATTGAACTTCGCCATCCGAAACCTCGACCTCAGCCAATTCCTCCGCTAAAGGGTCAAACCTTGTATTTTGACATTTTGTCATTATAATATCTCCATGACAAGACCATTACGTATTATGTTTCCGGGAGCACTCTACCACGTATATGTTCGTGGTAACCGTTGCCAGCCTATTTATCTTGATGATAATGACAGATATAAGTTTTCTGAAATATTACAGAAAATACTGAATCGGCTAAAGTGGAAATGTTATGCCCTCTGTCTAATGGATACTCACTACCACCTTTTTATCGAGACTCCCGAAATGAATCTGTCTAAGGGAATGCAAAACCTCAACGGTATATACGCACAGTACTTCAATAAGCATCATGATCTTGTCGGACATGTTTTTCAGGGGAGGTACAACGCGATAGTTGTTGATGGTGAGAATTACTTCCTGGAACTTTGCAGATATATCGTACTTAATCCTGTGAAAGCTGGAATTGTTGAGAGGCCGGAAGATTATCTCTGGAGCAGCTACAGGCAGATGGCTGGAATTGATGAAAGCATGCCCTTTATTAAGACTGCGGCCCTGCAAAAGCATTTTGAAAGTTCATCTGGGACAGCCGGAGAAAATTTCAGGAAGTTTGTACTTGATGGAATATCAGGTGATTCTCCGCTTGAAGATACTAGGGGAGGATTGATACTCGGTGAAGACAAATTCGTAGAGTCTCTAGAAGATATAATGAGTGATTCCAAAAATGAATCTGAATTTACGAAGCGTCAGCGATATTCGAATAGACCTTCAATTGAGAAATTGTTTGTCATTGGCGTGAGGTCTGTAAAAGAAGCAAGAGACAAAGCTATATATAAGGCCTATATTGACTACGGATACAGCCAGAAGGAGATAGCTGATTTCTTAGAACTGAACTTTGCAACTGTGTCACGTATTGTAAAGAAAGAGCGTGATTATAGTAAATATTAGTGTAGTAATAGTGCAATAAGTATAAATACAAGGTTTGACCCCCGGAGGTTGTATTATGATTCTGATTATGATAGCAATGGCATTATTCGGTGATATTTACGATGAGATTCCGCTTACAGTTAATCCTGACCCGAATTACGTTCCGGATACGTATGAAGAATGGCTTTACAGTCAGCCTGATTATGAACCATTCAGTATAAGAATAATCAGGGGAACTGATGGAGCTGATCTGGTAATGATCTTCGAAGAGGGATTGACAGACAGTCTTGATACCGGGCTGCTGGATCAGTGGATTGCTGACATCACCTCCCAGGGACTGACTGCGGAGGTGATTGAAATTCCCTATACCTCACCTGAGGATATCAAGGATTACCTCGAATTTAACTACAATAATAGCGATCTTAAGGGTGCGATACTCATCGGCAATCTACCTGTGGCATGGTGCATGATGGATAATGATTTTTTGAGGTATGGAGAATCCTTTCCAGCTGATTACTTCTTTATGGATCTGGATGGTACATGGGAGGATCTCTGGATAGGGTATCCGTCTGAAGGTGTTCCCGGTAACGATGGCAAGTATGACACTATCGGTGGAAGTCTTGATCCTGAAATTTATGTTGGTAGAATTAAAGTCGATAACCTTTCTGCTCTCGGTGATCCTGTCGACCTGCTAAATGCCTATCTCCAGCGAATCCATGAATGGAGAACAAATAACGATCCGGTATTGCCAGTTGCCTTGTGTTATGTGGACGATGACTGGATCCCATGGGCGGATGAATGGGCTGCCGACATGGGTAAGCTCTATTCAAATACCGTTCTTGTCAGTGAGGCAAACGCAACTAATGGCACTGACTATCTCGAAAACAGGCTTCCCTATACTTACGTGTGGATAAGTCCATTCGTTCATTCCGGACCTGACACGCACTACTGGCAGCCAGGTCCTACCACTACCTGGAATGAACTGGTTCCAGCGAACCCGTTTGCCCACTTCTACAATCTGTTTGCCTGTTCTAATGCCAGGTTCACGACTGTTCATTGCATGGGCTCCGTGTATACATTCTGTACTGCGTCCGGTCTGGCTTCTGTTGGAAGCACCAAGAGCGGTGCTATGCTCCATTTCTCACCATTCTATTCCCCTATGGGGAACGACGCGTCTATCGGTGAAGCATACGCTGACTGGTGGGATTACATCACTCAGGGCGGATTGTCACCATCTGAAAGGTCATGGCATCTGGGAATGGTCCTTCTTGGAGATCCCACGCTCATGCCGTCTATGCATATGGTGGGTATTGAAGAGGAAGATATCGTTCTTGATGCTCTTTCCGGACTGACCATTGATGGAAACCCCTGTTATTCGCAAGTAGTAATCTCATATCCGGCTGAACATGGTTCAGTTGAACTCTACGATACTTCCGGAAGACTTGTTGCTGCCGGACTTATCGAAGACACCTCCTGTGCTTTGGATGTATCATCCCTGGGAACAGGTTTCTACATTGTTCGTGTAGGAGTTGAAGGAGAATCGGCAACAGCTTCTGTTGTGATTTTAAAGTAACCGGTCAGGGGACACGATAAAACGTGTCCCCTGACCGATCTAGAAAGTTGTCCACATTCCAGGATCTGAGGGTAGTTTGTCAAGGATGTCTTCATTGATGACAAGAATGTACTTTCCTTCAAGTTCATGAATTAGATCAACAGTGGCCTGCTCCTGAAGTCTGGTCATAGCCATGTTTTTCAGACTTCGCTTGATTTCATCAATTGTTGCAACCCTTGGAGGTACTACTTCTATAAGCCTGAGCAGAGCAGACCCATCATCAGCGAATACACTGACCGGACCCAGCCAGCTTGTAGTATCGGACGGATCTAGTGAAAAGACTTCTTCTCCGTGACCTCCTGGAACTTCACCAAGTCTGAGAGGTCTGGTTATCTGGGGTTTAGTCGAATCAGGCACCAGATATGCGAAGCCGTCAAGCTCTGAGATGAATTCATCCAATTCTTCACTATATACCGCCTGCCGGAAATCATCTGTTCTTTCAACCGGAATATAGGCTGCCTGCAGTACACGCTTCTCCTCGATCATGACAGGTTCTTCAAGAGTCTCGTACTCGTATATGATGTCTGATTCAGTTACGGTTACATTTGAGCTTATCATGTCATTATAGTACTTTTCGGAGGCGAAATTGAGCAGGTAGGTTTCAGATTCCAAGCGCAGGGAGTCAACTATTTCGGGAGCTTCCTCCTGCATGAATTCATAGAAATAGCACTGCATCAGCAGGACCTGAATCATATCTTCAATCCAGACTGAAGATCCTGGCTGAACATCAATGCGAGTGTCAAGAAAAAGAATCTCGTCTTCAAGATTCTTTACTGTCCAGGCTCCGAAATCTGATTCAACGATAACGATATCATCAGACATATCAGGATTATTGCCGATAAGATGCTGAGTGAAATCAATAACTTTAACTGTATCAACAGTGACCGAGTAATCAGTGTAGATTCGGCTGCTGATGCTCTGTGCCCATCGGTTGAATCTTGCATTAGAAAGATCTCTTATTGCCATATCACTGACTGTGACCGGATTTGAAAGCGCATTTTTAATAAGAACGGAATCAACCATTATCAATGTGTCGAGCCGTACAAGCAGCCCCGATTCGTCGGTTCCCATTTCATGTAATGCCAAAGTATCAAGATGCATGGCAAATTCACGTTGCAGATTCGGGAGATGTACAGGACCGACGTGGTATTCATTGTAAGAACCAGGATTAACCGTATACACTACATTCCTGCCCAGGTGCTCGCCGTAGTACTGAATATCGGACTCGGTAACTTCATCAGCCTCCCTGGCAACCAGCATTATCTTCGCGGCTTTAGCGGTTTCGACCATTAACCATGAACCCTTGAAAGATAGAATGAGAGGATCAGTCAGATATCCCTCTGCTTCAAGCTCCTTCTCAAGAATGACTCGTCTCCCGTAGGCTACAATGAATTCTCCAATGGTATTGTCCTTTGACAGGAAAGATTCCCTCTGAAGGCTATCCATTCCAAGCCATGATTCACCGAGCTGTCCAACGGATACGGTGTCATCGCCGACAGTCAGAATCCAGGTGGAATTATCTGCTGAAGGACCGAAACATGCGGTAAAGAAAAATATTAGAACCACCGAAGATGTAATACAGATTCTATGAAACTTCAAGTTGAATATTCCTTTCTCACTAAACTCGACCACCCCATATGGAGTGGCTTTCGGTTACAAAACTGTACCAGGTCTGTATTCGCCGAATTCATCCCTGAGTACCCTGCATATTTCACCAAGAGTTGCATAGCAGCGTACGGAGTCAAGTATGAACGGCATCAAATTATCTGTAGAGTCTGCAGCTTTCTGAAGGACTTCAAGACTTGTATCAACAGCACCGTTATCCCTGTTATTCCTTATATTGTCAAGCTTTGAAATCTGTGATTCAGCAACGGAAGGGTCTACCTTCAGCAGACCTTCCGGCGGTCCTTCCGGAACTCTATAACTGTTAACTCCGACAACTACTCTTTCTTTTCTTTCAATATCACGCTGATATTCGTAAGCTGATTCCTGTATCTTTCTCTGAGGATATCCGCTCTCAATTGAGTTGACCATTCCACCCATTGAATCGATTTTCCTGATATATTCCAGCGCTTCCGTTTCTATTTTATCTGTGAGATTCTCAACGAAATAGCTTCCCGCAAGCGGATCAACCGTATTAGCGATGCCGGATTCGTTGGCCACAATCTGCTGTGTTCTAAGAGCGATACGTACCGCCTGTTCGGTTGGAAGAGAAAGGGCTTCGTCTCTGCTGTTCGTGTGCAGGCTCTGGGTGCCGCCGAGTACTGCTGCAAGAGTCTGAATTGCTACCCTCACGATATTGTTATCCGGTTGCTGAGCAGTCAGTGAGGAGCCAGCTGTCTGAGTGTGAAAACGGAGCATCAAGCTCTTCGGATTCTCTGCTTTGAACCGCTCTTTCATGATTTGTCCCCATAATCTCCTTGCAGCTCTGAATTTAGCTACTTCCTCAAGCAGATCATTGTGCGCGTTGAAGAAAAAACTGAGTCTGGGCGCGAAATCATCGACATTCAACCCTGCTTCAATTGCTGCTTCAACGTATGCTATACCGTCGGCAAGAGTGAATGCAACTTCCTGTGCAGCAGTACACCCTGCTTCTCGAATGTGATATCCTGAAATACTTATTGTGTTCCATTTCGGTACATTGTCACTGCAGTAGCAGAAGATGTCAGTTATGAGCCTCATGGATTGCTCTGGGGGGAAAATATAGGTTCCACGGGCCATGTACTCCTTCAGGATGTCATTCTGAATTGTGCCACGAAGCATTTTAGCCTGGACACCCTGCTTTTCCGCAACCGTAATGTACATCGCAAGGAGAACCGCAGCAGGAGCGTTTATGGTCATAGAGGTTGATACACTATCAAGGGGGATCTGATTGAAAAGGATCTCCATATCAGAGAGGCTGTCAATAGCGACGCCGACCTTACCTATCTCACCCTCACAGAGTGGATGGTCTGAATCGTATCCGATCTGAGTTGGGAGATCAAACGCAACTGAAAGCCCGGTCTGCCCCTGTTCAAGAAGGTAGCGATATCGTTTATTTGATTCTTCCGCCGTTCCGAACCCCGCATATTGTCTCATTGTCCAGAAACGGCCCCTGTACATTGTGGGCTGTACTCCCCTCGTGAAAGGATACTGCCCGGGGAAGCCCTGTTTTCTAAGATATTCCTCATCCGGTTTTTCAGAGAAGTAAACGCGTTCCACCGGCTCTCCCGATCCGGTAACGAAAGTTTCCTTTCTTTCAGGGAATTTATTCAGAACAGGGTCAAGGATATTCTCTTCCCAGAATTTCTTTCTCTTTTCGAATGCTGCATCACTCATTAGAGAGCTTTCCTCCGCGGGTTGTATTTTTTTGCGTTCTCTTCTTTCCGAAGTACCCTCAAACCTCCAAGTGCAAGAGCTTCCATTTCCATCTCACCCTGATAGACCAGAATCTCTGCAATGAATCCCGTATGGTTTCGAATCATTTCCACGAAATTCTTGTCATAAGCGATTCCACCGGTCAGGACTATTGCATCAACATTTCCCTCAAGTACAGTTGCCATGGCTCCAATTTCTTTGCTTACCTGATACGCCATTGCTTCGTAGACCAGAGCGAACTTCCTGTCTCCTTCTCTGATTTTATCCTCGACGAGCATCATATCGTTTGTACCAAGATAAGCTACAATACCGCCAGCGCCCTTTATCATTTTTTTGACTTCCGGCAGAGTGCGTTTTCCACTGAAGCAAAGCGCTGTAAGATCACCTACCGGCAAACCTCCGGATCTTTCAGGTGTGAATGGACCATCACCATTAAGAGCGTTATTGACGTCAATGACCCTTCCGGCTTTATGAGCACCCACTGAGATTCCACCACCGAGATGGACTACTATAAGATTTACCTTATCGTATGATCTCTTAATATCCGCGGATGCCTTCCGTGCAACGGCTTTCTGATTCAGGGCATGGAAGATCGATCTTCTTGGAAGATCAGGATGACCTGAGAACCTTGCAAGAGGTTCCATCTCATCTACAACAACCGGATCGACTATAAACGCGGGACAGTGGGCTTCGTGAGCAAGTTCATTTGCTATTGGAGCTCCCAGATTGGAAACATGCTCCCCCTGAACTCCCTCGCGGAGGTCTTCGAGGAGCTTTTCATCAACTTCGTATGTTCCTCCCTCAATGGGATGAAGAACTCCACCCCGACCAACAATCGCATCGAAGGATGCAATGTCGTAATCGGCTTTCTCAAGCTCGTTTTCAATAACATCCTTTCTGAAATCATATTGTTCGAAAATATGGTCGAATCCAGCCAGATCATCACTGGAATGACTTAATTTAGTGGACCATACTTCCTTTTCGCTCTCAAATACAGATATTTTCGTAGACGTGGAGCCGGGATTGATCGCTAGTATTCGGTAGGTGTCTGACATTCTTCTCCAATCGATTATTCTTATATACTTCAAGGAGAATTCTAATTCACTCTATCAGGAAAGCCAAGAATGTGAAAAATGCAAATATACAGGTAACTGAAGAATTCAGGGTTCTAATCAAACAGATGAATCGCATTCGAGAGAGCTTCAGATTACAGAAGGAAGAAGCTCTTGCGAAATGTGATCTGAAAGAACTCCATAAACTTAGAGAGCTTTCCAGGATGAAGTACCAGCCGGAACTGAGGGATATATTCAGGAACGCAAAAAAACTCTCCAGCATGGTTGATATGGATAAACCGGGTGGAGAGGAAGCGGAGGATCTTGTGATTGACGCAGATATAGTTTTCAGGGAACTCCAGGCTCACCTGATTTCCGCACCCAACAGATTGATTCGCGTTTTCAGATCAGTGGGAATTAACCCCAATCTGTACAGTGATCCCGAGAGTAATTCATCGCAACAGGATTGAATATGTATATTAGCTGTTCTGAAGAGAAATTCGAGCTTCCAGAAAATGAAAGGTTTTCCATGATCGGTATAAGTGATAAGGAAATGATAAACCCGCTTTCAGCAGAGACACTTGAGAGCATAGCAGGGGAGAAAGTAACGATTCATGGCGTAGTTCAGCGAATCCGACGCCTTGGCTGGGGCGCATTTATAGTGCTGCGCCGCCATGACGGATTGCTGCAATGTGTTATGGGGAATGACGGAAACGAAGAGATACTCGACAGTCTTGAAGTCGAGCAATCGGTTGAAGTAAAGGGTACAGTGAAGGAAGCCGGAATAAAGGACAATTCAATTAATCCCGCATCTGTCGAAATCCACGTTGATTCCATTAAAATAATTTCATCACCGAAAGCTCAGCCACCTGTCGACATGTCCAAAAAACTTCTCGACCTGCACATTGATACCAATCTTGATCTTCGCCCTCTGAGTCTGCGACACCCCGGTGAAAGAGCCAGACTCAAGATTGCGGAATCATTTGCGCACGGTTTCAGGGAAAGCCTCTCAAGCATGGGATTTACCGAGATACGTACTCCGAAAATCTGCTCAGCCGGAGCGGAGGGAGGAGCAAATATATTCAAAGTTGATTATTTCGGCCGACCGGCATTTCTTGCGCAATCCCCACAATTCTACAAACAGATGGGCGTAGGTATCTTTGAGCGGGTGTTCGAAGTAGGACCAGTTTTCCGAGCTGAACCTCACCAGACTTCCAGACATATCAACGAATACACCTCTCTCGATTTCGAGATGGGATTCATTGATGGATTTGAAGACGTGATGGCCCTTGAGGTAGCGGTACTGAGACACTGCCTTGATACAGTGAAGAAGAACACCGCGTACGAACTTGAAATGCTTTGTGCGAAGATGCCCGAAGTAGGTGAGCACATACCATCCATTACGCTGGAGGAAGCACACAGGATTACCTCTGAGATCAGCGGGAAAGACTGCATGGGAGAACCTGACCTCGAGCCGGAGGAAGAGAAAATACTCTGCAGGTATTCACAGGAGGAATGGGGTTCCGAATTCCTTCTTGTAACTCACTTTCCCACTGAGAAGAGGCCGTTCTACACGATGGATGATCCTGAAAATCCTGGTACAACGCTGAGCTTCGATCTGCTGTTCAGAGGCCTCGAGGTGACAACTGGAGGACAAAGGATTCACGAGTACGAAATGCAGGTTGAAAAAATGAGGAAATTCGGATTGGATCCGGATGACTTCGAAAGCTACCTGCAGGCGCACAAGTACGGACTCCCGCCACATGGTGGCCTTGCAATAGGCCTTGAAAGAATGGCAGCGAGGATTCTCGATGTGGATAATATCCGTCTTACAACGATGTTTCCCCGTGATGCGAAGCGTTTAACGCCCTGATCACCAATCACAAAACCTGGTGAAATTTGCGAAACTAGGTGCTTGACTGATCCCACCACTGCCAGATGTACCACTCGCCTGTTTCATCCTCTCTGCAGATGAAGAGAGCTGATCCGGAAGCACAGTATCCGTTCACCCCATAGGTATAGACCTTAAGATCGAAGGTTCTCGGAAGGGCAAGGGACATGCCTGTCGGATCACCTGTCCAGATGAATTCCGAATCTCCCGAAAGAGTCAGTTCGATTGACGATACATTGTTGAACATTGCAATATGATATTCCTCTTCAAGAGCCAGACCCCAGAACTCATCAATTGTGCCATTACCGGTATAGTCAGCCCAGTCAATTTCAAGAAGATGAAACTCAAAATCGCTTCTGAAGCATGCAATATAGCGATCAATATCCATGCTGGAGTATGAATACTCCAGGTTCTCCAGTACTTTCCAGGCACTGTCTGCCGGAACGTAATACTGGTTTGTAACTGGATTCGGATCCTTTTCGGGATCAAACGGATTCCAGCATGCGGATATTGATAGAATGAATGAGCTTATCACGACTGCTGCCGCGAACTTCGACCTTCTCATTTTTTTGTCCTTTCAGTTTATGCAGATCAGTTAGTGTTTCCACCTTTTGAAAAACCACTGAATTTACATTTCGCACATTTCGTACACTCTAACTGAAAAGAAAAAATGATCAGATCAAACCCCCTGTTTTGAATTAATACTCCAATGAACAATTGAGAATCAGGAATCCTCTGTCAAGTATTGTAGGGTCAGGTCTTGCATTCAAGCATTTATATTCTTCCTGGAACGAAATATAGTAATAAATGCTTGAATGCAAGACCTGACCCTATGTCTCTTAATCGATAATCGGAGGACCGGGCGGTAAATCGCCATCCGTATCATTGATTTCCTCATCGGACTCTTCTTGAGATAATGGATCTTTAGGCACAAGTTCGCGGTTCTTCAGGCCTACGAATTTTCCAAAGGCCGATTTCTCAAGGAGAAGTAATCGTGCTGCCTTCTCTACAACTTCAACCGCGTCGCAGGCAGAATCAATATCTCTCCCAAGACCAAGAATACCGTGCTTTCTCCAGATAACGCAATCACTGTTCTCAAAGGCTTTTGCTGTTTCCGCCCCCAGCTCCCATGTGCCGGGAGTCATATAATCAAGGAAACGTACACCGCGTCCGAGGAGAAGAGATATCTCAGGATGAGATCTGTTAACGGCGTCTTCGAGCATTTCTCCCGGCAGGTCACTGGAGGACAGCGCCAGCATATGTGTCGAATGCGTATGAACGAGAGCGGCTGTTGTCCAGCCGCGGCTTACCGCTCCCGCCAGAACGAGAATATGGGTACTGAACTCGCTTGTGGGATTCCTGCTTCCCTCAAGTCTGATAATTCTCAGCCCATCAGAGGAGACTCTGACAGGGACTATTTCCGTGTCGAGTTTCTGCTGAAGTGTTCTGAATCGACTCCAGGCGCAGGTCACCAGGAAAGTTCTTCCGGCCAATTCGGGCATAGGTATCGGGAGAGTATCGGAGAAAACCTGGTTTTCCCATATCTTATCGTCTGCTCCCTCCGGAAGTAGAACGGAGATATTTCCCGCATTGGCCTCGGCCCAACCCGTTCTGGCGAGCTGTGTTGCTATGCGACCGATATCTTCTCTGGTGGACTGAATGATATCCATACCGTCTCTCATTATCATGCTTAGAGGTTCTTCCGTTCAGAGAACTACTTCAGCAGCTTTTTCTATGATGCTGATTCCATTGAGAAGCTCGTCGTCCGAAATATTCAGAGGAGGTCTGAACCTTATACTCGTATGACCGCAGGGAAGAATGATGGCTCCATTCTTCATTATCTCCTTGATCATTCTATTTCTGATTTCTTCGTCTTCAAGATCAAAGGCGCACATAAGTCCCCGGCCACGGACATTCGATATTTTACCAGGATACATCTTCTCAAGATTGTGAAGACCATCGAGGAGTGTTTTGCTTCTGCTGCGGACGTTTTCCAGAGTATCTTCCTCGACCATGATTTCGAGGTAACGGGAACACCTGACCATATCAACGAGATTACCGCCCCAGGTGGAGTTAATCCTGCTCGATTCGTGAAATACGTTGTTCTCTACTTCATCAATACGTTTATTGCAGGCGATTCCGCAAACCTGTGATTTCTTACCGAAACAAAAGATATCGGGCTCTACGCCCAGAGACTGCCATGCCCACCATTCACCCGTAAGCCCCATTCCAGTTTGAATCTCATCGAAAATGAGCATGAATTCATGCTTATCCGCCCGTTCGCGAAGCTGCTGCAGAAACTCGGGTCTGAAATGATTATCTCCACCCTCACCCTGAATTGGTTCAATGACAAGACAGGCGATATCGTATCCGTATTCCTTGATGGCTTCATCTATCTGTTCAAGTGATTTCTTCTCGGCTTCGATGACTTCGTCAAGATTATCCTCAAGAGGGAATTTTATCATCGGTGGATCTACTCTTGGCCAGTCAAACAGAGGAAAGTACATGTACTTTCTCGGATCGGCAGTATTTGTCATCGAAAGAGTATAGCCTGTTCTTCCATGGAAGGCTTTTCTGAAATGAATAACCTTCGAGCCCAGTTCGCCTCTGCCTGCTTCCAGGTTTTTGCGGACCTTCCAGTCAAAAGCCGCTTTCATGGCGTTTTCAACGGCAAGAGCACCACCTGAAATGAAGAAAAGATACGGATGGCTGTCAGGAATAACGGTATCTGCAAATGCTTCCACAAAAGACGCAAGTTCTTCGGTATAGAAATCCGAGTTGGAAGGTTTATTGATGGCAACATCACCGATGTGATTTCTGAATTCCTCGGTGCAAAGCCCGGGATGGTTCATGCCAAGTGGTGCTGAAGCAAAAAAACTGAACAGGTCCAGATAATCCTTATCACCATATGAATCATGTATAATGCATCCCTTGCTTTTCTCAAGGTCAAGAACCATATCAAAACCATCTGCCAGCATATGGTTCTCTATTGTTGCCCTGACTTTTGACGCAGGTATGTATTTCATTTGTCACCACCCCTTTCGCGAGTTGTATTTTCTGTATGAACAGGATTGTAGAACACTGGTACGCATTGATTGATATCCAGAAGAATGCCACCTAATCTCTCTTGAAACAGCCGATTTGTCAACACTTCTTGCAGGATTCCTCTGGAAGTGCGTATATTCGTATTGTATACTGGAAAATTGCCCAATTTGTTTTGAATATTCACAAATATCAGGGAGAATTCATGAAACCTGTAAGAAGTCTCGAAGAACTGAAAAAGATCGCCAGAGAACTTCCTTCCAAACGAGTTGCCGTTGTGCGAGCTGATGAAGTCGAAACCATGAGTGCAATTGGTACTGCTGTTAAAGATGACATGGTTGAGGCAGTTCTTATCGGTCCTGAAAAAGGAATTCGAGATGCTGCGGAAAAGGCTGATTTCGATCTGAACGGCATTGAAATCATACATGCTGAAGATGACAAAACTGCTTCCATAAAGGGAGTTGAAATCGTACGGTCCGGTAGAGCCGATGTCATTATGAAGGGTCTGGTGGCTTCAAGTTCGTTCCTTCGCGCGATTCTTGACAGGGAGCGTGGTTTAAGAGCCCCGGGAGTTATGAGTCATGTAGCCGCGTTTGATGTTTCCGGTTATGACAAGCTTCTGATAATTACTGATGCCGCCATGAACATAGCGCCGGATTTCGAACAGAAAATCGGCATGCTGAAAAACGCGGTTACAGTTGCTCACGCTCTGGGAATCGATCATCCCAAATCAACTTACGTCTGTGCCAAGGAAGTCCCTTACGAAAAGATGCCATGCACGATGGAAGCAGCAAGAATGCAGGAACTGGCAGATACGGGTGAATTCGGTGATATCATTTTTGACGGTCCTCTTGCTCTGGATCTTGCCGTATCTTCCGATGCTTGCAGGATCAAGAAGATTGATAGTCCTGTCGGGGGAGATGCCGATATATTGCTTCTACCTGATATTGAAGCAGCCAATGTTCTCTACAAAGCACTCATCTTCATCTCAGGCGGAGAGCTTGGTGCGGTGATTATGGGAGCAACAAACCCGGTTGTACTTACATCAAGGGCTGATTCCGCTGAATCCAAGCTCTGCTCCATAGTTCTGTCCAGCGTTGTAGCTGGATATCAGGCAGGAGGCGGAAGATAGTGAAGATAGTTCTGGCCAGCGATCACGCAGGATATCCGCTGAAGTGTGAGACGGTCGGATGGCTCAAAGATGAAAAGGGACTGGACCTTGATATAGAAGATCTTGGTCCTTTTTCGGCGGATTCTGTTGATTATCCGGATTTTGCTTCTGCTCTATGCAGGAATTTACTGGATGGCAGTGCGGACTTCGGCATTCTCATCTGTAATTCGGGATTGGGCATGAGCATGACCGCGAACAGATTCAGGGGAATCAGGGCAGCACTATGCCTGTTTCCACGGATGGCTTATTACGCAAGACATCACAATAATGCGAACGTTCTTGTTCTCGGTGGAGGAATCACTTCATCTTTCCTGGCCAGGGAAATTATAGAGGTTTTTCTTTCAGAGGAGTTTGACGGCGGACGGCACGGCAGAAGAACCGATAAAATGGATACTATCTGATTCACACATATTCGATTATTCCACGGGAGATCACATGATTGATGTAATCTGCGGGGCACGACCTAATTTCATGAAGGTTGATCCCATAATAAAAAACACTGATCCAGCTGTTGAAATAAGACTGATTCATACAGGTCAGCATTACGATCATATAATGTCACAGAGCTTTTTCAATGATTTGGACCTGCCAAGACCTGACGTGAACCTTGAAGTCGGATCCGCGAGCATTACCGTACAGACAGCGACAATCATGCAGAGGTATGAGAAGGTGTTTCTTGAACGAAGACCCAGGGCAATTGTCGTGGTCGGTGATGTTAATTCAACACTTGCATGTGCTCTTGTGGCGGTGCGGTATGGAGTTCCCATAATTCATGTAGAGGCGGGGCTCAGAAGTTTCGACCGGCATATGCCAGAAGAAATCAACCGTGTATTGACAGATCAAATCGCGAATCTGCTTCTCATCACCTCCACTGAAGCCAGGGATAACCTGCTGGCCGAAGGCAGACAGAGTGAAATGATTAAACTAGTTGGAAATCCCATGATCGATACTCTGCTGAGACTTCTTCCCGTAGCTTTGGAAGCAGGATCACCCCCGCCTGACGAGCCTTATGCCCTGGTTACCCTGCATCGTCCATCAAACGTTGATAATCCGGAGCGACTTGGTGCTGTCCTGGATGCTCTCGGCAATCTTGAAGGACTCAGGATTCTGTTTCCAACACATCCACGTACTCTCCGCAATATGGATGAATGGGATCTGGGTATTCCGGAAAGATTATCTATAGTTGAACCCATGTCTTATCTGGATTTTATCAGATGTGAGGTCGACGCAACGGTTGTCATTACAGATTCGGGTGGTGTTCAGGAGGAGACAAGCGTTCTTGGTGTTCCATGTGTAACTGTCAGAACAAGTACAGAACGACCGGTGACTCTCGAGATTGGAACGAATGTGCTTTGTCCCGACACATCATTAATTCCTGAAGCTGCAGCAAAACAGATCGCAAGTCGACCAGATTCTCCTCCTGTCATTCCCATGTGGGACGGGAAGGCTGGAAAAAGGATCGCGGCAGCCATTGAAAACTATACCGGAGGAACGAGATGAAACCCGGAAAAATAATAATTCTGATTCTGTTGATTGTTGTTCCCGTACTCGCCAGCGGCTGCGGAGGAGAACAGGGGGGGGATAATGCTGATTCCTCAACGTTGTCCGGCGGTTCGTCGGATATCGGTCTTCAGAAGTTCGCAGTATCCATAATGGGTGACGATGTCGGTTATATGGAGCTTGATGTTCAGGAACTTGGTACCGATTCTCTCCTGATAACGCAGTCAATAAGCTGGAATATGATTCTGATGGGAAACCCGCGTGATATTGAGATGAGCATGACTGCTGTTACCGATAGAACATTCGATCTCGGACATATGGAGATGCTCATGTCGGACGGCTCAGCAGAGATTTCCATTACAGCCGTTCGCAGGGATTCGCTGCTTCTTACTGAAATAGGTACCGCAGGAAGGATCATAGAGAACTCCACAGTGGTGCCCGAAGACTATCTGCCCGTTCTGGCCGATCTGGCCTGTGCTTCGATGGAATGGGAGGTGGGTCAGGAAAGAACATTCCAGTCATTCGACCCTGCAAGCGGGATGATCCTGAGCGCGAAAGCCTTATGTGTTGAATTCGAGAATGTATCTCTGCTTGGAGATACCGTGAACGCGGCGAAGCTTGAAATTTCCCAGATGGGCACAAGGAACAGCGTATGGGTTTACAGGGGACAGATTGTAAGAGAATACGAAGCCGGCCTCGGAATGGACATGACAAGGGTACCTCCCGATCAGAGTGGAGATGTTGTTGCCACCAGGGATCTCTACGAGGTTTTCGCGGTCTCCTCCACACACATATCGAACCCGAGAAGCACCGGAACGAGAGTATTTCTTCTCGAAGGGGATATTGACTGGACTAATTTTCAGCTCGACATACCGTCTGTTCAGACAGCTTCCGGATGTACTGTAACCGTTTCGACCGGACTTCCGGATAACAGTCTTCCGTACCCTCCATCCATACCTGAAGAACTTGAGGAGTATGTTCTCCCAGAAGCCATGATACAGAGCGATGATTCATTAATAATCGAAAAAGCTCTGATACTCACGGATGGTTGTGAGGATTCCTGGGAGGCTGCAAGAAGAATATCGTCTTTTGTTGATGGAGCAGTGGAAAACAGCCCGACTATCTCCCTTCCATCAGCGGTTGACGTGATGGAAAATCTCAGGGGTGACTGTAACGAACACACTATCCTGACAGTTGCTCTTGCAAGAGCCGCAGGCCTTCCCGCAAGAATTTGTGCGGGAATCGTTTACCTCGACGGATCGTTCGGATACCATGCCTGGCCTGTGATATGGGTGGGAGAATGGGTGAAGATGGATCCGACCTTCGGACAGTACGCAGCTGATGCCACACACATCATTCTGGCCACAGGTGATCTTGAGTCTCAGTATGTTGTCAATTCCGCGATCGGCAGGCTCAGTGTAAGGGAACTGGAAACCCCCTGATGGCTTCCCTTCCGGAAATCCAGGCTATGAAAAGAGCCCTGGAACTTGCTTCTCTTGGAAGGAAAGCGGTCTTTCCCAACCCGATGGTGGGAGCGGTTATTCTTGATAGCGACGGGAACAGCGTCGGGGAGGGATTCCACGAAAGGTGCGGAGCGCCGCATGCCGAGATTGCCGCTCTTTCTGAAGCAGGTTCGGCAGCATCGTCCGGTACTATTGTGGTTACACTTGAGCCATGCTGCCATTATGGCAGGACAGGTCCCTGTACCGACTCGATAATCAGGGCTGAAATCAGAAAAGTCGTTATCGCCATGCGTGATCCTCATCCGAATGTATCAGGGAAAGGAATAACGCAGCTGAAGTCGGCCGGTATTGAAGTTGAAACAAATGTATTGTTCGATGAAGCTGAATCACTCAACAGAGTATACCTGCATTATCTCAGGACATCGAGAAGCTGGATTACACTGAAAATGGCTCTCAGCATAGACGGCAGGACAGCGGCGAAAGATGGCAGCAGCAGGTGGCTGTCATGTGAAGAATCCAGAAAACAGGTTCATTTGATGAGAGCTTCGGCTCAGGCGGTAATGACCGGCGCCGGTACTGTCAGAGACGACAACCCGGAACTGACAGCACGGGGGTTTGAATATACTGGCGAGCAGCCAGCTCGGATCGTAGTCTCAGCAACAGGTGACCTGGGGAATTCAAGAAAAATATTCGAAAAACCCGGAAGAGTTATAATTGCTGTTCCTGAAAGTGTTTCCGGTAACATTCAGGAATTCCGGAGAGAGTTCGGAGCTGACATCTGGGAATTTCCGGCTGATTCCTCAGGTTACGGTTTTGACCTGACACTTCTCCTTGAACGAACGGCTTCCGAGGGATTTGGCGAGATTCTGTGTGAATGCGGCAGAGGGCTTGCATCAATGCTTCTCAGAAAGCGGCTTGTGAATACACTGAGTGTGTTTACCGCGCCAATGATACTTGGCGGAGAGGGACTTCCAGCGTTTGAGAAACTTGGAATCGACTCAATGGTTGACTCGATAAAGCTTGAGAATGTAAGATCAAGCCTGCTGGGAACAGATACACATCTGGAGGGTGAAGTTGTTTACGGGACTGATTGAGGCTAGAGGCAGAGTAGTTTCGGTTTCCAGGGAAACACTGGTTGTCCGGACAGATATTGGACGTTCTGTTTCAAAAGGGGACAGTATCGCTGTGGACGGTTCCTGCCTTACCGTAACAGATATAAATGACGATAAACTTACGTTTCATTTCTCCCCCCATACTCGAATGAAAACAATCATTTCCGGTTACTTTCCGGGGACGGAAGTGAATATCGAGCGACCTATGCAGTTATCCGAGCGGCTTCACGGGCACATTGTAACCGGTCATATAGATGAAACCGCCCGAGTTCTTTCAATAAAAAAAACAGGAGATAGTACTGAAATCTGGTTCTCGTTCTCTTCCTTCTTTTCTTCGCTGCTGGTAGAGAGAGGGTCTGTGGCGGTAAGCGGTATCAGTCTTACAGTAGCATCACTTACGAGTGGAAGATTCTCAGCAGTTCTTATTCCTGAAACGCTTTCTGTTACAACCGCCGGCACCTGGAAGCCGGGTACACAGGTGAATCTGGAATACGATATTATTGGCAAGTATATACAGAGACAAATGACAATTGCATCAAATGCGGAACGATTGAGGGAATATCTTGAACAGTAACGGAATAGCACAAGCGAAGGAAGCCATTGAAGCCATCCGCAGAGGAGAGATGGTTGTTGTGGTGGATGACGAGAACAGGGAGAATGAAGGTGACCTCATAATCGCTGCTGAAAAATGCGACGCTGATGCGGTGAACTTCATGGCTATGGAGGGAAGAGGGCTTATCTGCCTTTCAATGGAAATTGCAATGCTGGAGAAGCTGGATATTCATGAGATGGTTCCAAGGAACACTTCTCTTCACGAGACTGCGTTCATGGTCAGTATCGATGCTGCCTCGGGTGTTTCTACGGGCATATCCGCTAAGGACAGGGCCAGAACTATCGCTGTAGCGATAGATCCATCCTCGAAATCATCAGATCTTGCAAGACCAGGCCATATCTTCCCGCTGGCAGCCAAATCCGGAGGTGTTCTCTCCAGAACAGGCCATACAGAGGCAGCGGTGGATCTTGCCAGGCTTGCAGGACTCAAGTCTGCCGGAGTGATCTGCGAAGTGATGAACCGTGATGGTTCGATGGCCAGGCTTCCTCAGCTGCTGGAGTTTTCCGAAAAGCACGGGCTTGTTCTGACATCTGTTGAGGAACTGGTTCGCTATCGCAGGAAGACAGAAAAACTGGTAAGAGAAGTTGCCCGATCAACATTGCCGACTGACTATGGAACTTTTGAGCTGCATGTCTTCGAGAGTATAACGGATGGGGAGATACATGTAGCCCTGGTAAAGGGTGATGTGGCCGGCAAAAAGGATGTTCTTGCCAGAGTTCATTCACAATGCCTTACCGGAGATGTGTTCGCCTCTCGCAGATGTGACTGCGGCAGTCAGCTGCACGCTGCCATGCGAAAGATCGAGGAAAATGGAACGGGAGTGATTCTCTACATGGCACAGGAGGGGCGTGGGATCGGTCTTGCTAACAAGATAAAGGCTTACCACCTGCAGGATCACGGACTTGATACTGTGGAAGCTAACGTGGAACTTGGATTTCCAGCAGATCTTCGCGATTACGGAACAGGCGCTCAGATTCTCACAGAACTGGGGCTTTCGACAATACGATTGATGACGAACAATCCCAGAAAGATTGTAGGATTGAGGGGATACGGTCTTGAAGTCACGGAAAGAGTTCCGATAGAAGTTATCCCGACTAAAGAGAACGTTCATTATCTGAGAACTAAAAAAGAAAAACTGGGGCATATACTGGAAGGAGTAGATGATGGCATGGATTCATGAAGGTCAGCTGGATGGTGATGCAATAAGACCGGCCATAGTTGTATCCAGATTCAACAGTTTCATTACAAAAAAACTGCTTGACGGCGCACTGGACTGTCTTGAGCGACACGGAGTCGAAACCGATGATATCAACGTTTTCTGGGTTCCGGGAGCATGGGAAATTCCACCGGTATCCGTTCGATTGGCTGATACGGGGGAGTTTGACTGTGTAATCTGCCTGGGTGCTGTGATTCGCGGTGATACTCCTCATTTCGAGTACGTTTCATCAGAGAGCGCAAAAGGTGTTGCTCAGTCTGCCATGCTGTCGGATGTTCCTGTTATTTATGGTGTTATCACAGCGGATACAGTTGAGCAGGCCATAGACAGAGCCGGCACCAAATCAGGCAACAAGGGTTTTGATGCCGCGATGACTGCTCTTGAAATGGTCGGTCTTTACGATCTGATCAGCGATATTGAAGAGTCCGATGAAGAAGAACCTCCTCTGGACGGGGAGCAGGACTAACAGAATATGGGTGTAAGGAGCAGAGGCCGAAAAGCTCTTCTTCAGGCCAGGTTTGCAGCGTTCATTAATAAGAGTCCTTTTCCTGAGAACATGGAAAGCATGAGGGATTTTCTCAAGGATACCGAATTGGGAATAGGTGTTCCTCTTGAGATCGAAGACTGGGTATGGGTAACTGACCTGGGAAGAGTAGTTCAGAATAACAGGGAAGAGATCGATTCCAGAATCGAAGAAGCTATGGATAACTGGACACTTGACAGACTGAATATCGTGACGCGGCTGATACTGGAACAGGCGCTTGGTGAAATGGATTATTTCGAACCTCCGACTCCTGCTGCCGTGGCAATAGATGAAGCCATTGAGCTGGCAAAGGTATTTGATTCGGAAGAAGCCGCCAGTTTCGTGAACGGGGTTCTCGACAACCTCATATAGTGACAGCCACTATTTATTCTTTCAAGCTCCAAGAGGTATCAAATGCTTATAAGAATAATATCGGATATACACAGTAACTTTGATGCGCTTGAAGCTGTTCTGACCGACCCTCCGGGATTGAATGCATCCGCGACATTCTGCCTTGGAGATATTGTCGGATACGGAGCTGAGCCGTCCAGATGCATCAAGAAGGTTCGAGATGTCTGTGATATTATCGTAACCGGGAATCACGATGCTGGAGTGGTTGGAAGAACCCCTCTGGACAATTTTAACAGACCGGGAGCATCAGCTCTGATATGGACGAAAACAGTACTTTCAGATGAAGAGATAAAATGGCTTTCTTCACTTCCATATTCAGCTGAGTTCGATGAATTTTTCCTGTGTCACAGCTTTCCCGCAGCCCCGGAGAGCTGGGTATATGTCCTCAAGCCCGGGCAGGCCATGAGCGCTGTCAGCGCAAGACCTGATTCTATTTCACTTATAGGGCATACTCACCTTCCAGGCTGCTGGAAGGCCGATGGAAACTATACGGATTCTGCGAAAGGGGATTTTTCTCACATTCGACTTGTGAATGCGGGAAGTGTCGGGCAACCAAGAGATAGAGATACCAGAGCAGCCTACCTTCTTATAGATACTGAGAAACGAACCTGGGAACACCGCAGAGTAGAGTATGACATCGATTCAGCAGCGGAGAAAATAAGGAACAAAATGCTTCCGGCAATCCTGTGGAAGCGGCTGTATGAAGGACGCTGAATTAAATAGTGCCTGTCACTCTTTAATTTGTTTCATAATTGTGATTACTCTGCTGGCAGTGCTGTTCCAGTTGAATTCATCTGCCCATTCCAACCCTTGTTTCGAAAGCTTATCCCGCATGGCTCTGTCTCCCGCAAGTTTATCCATAGCTGCCGCAAGTTTCTCTATGTTACCGTGAGGAACCAGCAGTCCTGTTTCTCCATTACGGACCGAGTCCCTGAGACCGTCGCTGTCGCTCGCGATTACCGGTGTACCGCAGGCGTTTGCTTCAATGACAGTCAGTCCCCAGCCCTCCTTTTCCGACGCGAATACCGCAACCCAGGCTTTTCTCAGCCAGTGAAGCTTTCGCTCCTGCGATACAAATCCTTCAAAAGTTACCTTATCGTCAAGATTCAATCTCTTTGTGAGTTTTTTCAATTCACTTTCATAATTCCCTGAACCCAGAACAGTTAGAGTGTAGTCTCTTCCATCCTCACGGAGAAGCGCGAGAGCCGTGAGTATGAACTGTACTCCTTTGTATTTCTTTAGTCTTCCCACGTAGAGGAATCTTCCAGCTTCCGGGGCAGGCTCACCGGGTGAGTAGAAGTCAGTATCGATTCCGCAGGGAATGACGGAGATTCTCCCGGAATCTATACCTCTTCTGACAAGATCATTTTTTGTGGAATCTGAAATAGCTATGAAAGAGCTTTCGCGATAGACCTTAGGAATGAATGATTCCATGAAGTTGATGTAGAAGGCAAGCGGAAAGGCCACTTCACGGTAAACGGTAGTGCCGAAAAGGTGAGGTACAATCGTAAGGACAGGAACGGGGGACCATTTCGGGCTGTAGAACGGGATCTTGCAGAGGTCTTCAATCACCAGGTCATAATTATCCGCGATATCAAGGGACAGTGCGAATCTTCTGAGAGTGAAGTTGAAAGTATTTCTTCTTCCATGGCGGAGTATACGAACACCGTCCATGATCTCTTCGGAAGGTAGACCCTGAACAGCCTGGGAAATCTGGGTAACTTCATGACCCTCTAGCACTGCTCTCCTGAGAATCTCGTGGAGATGTATCTCCGCTCCCCCTGTTTCAGGGTTTCTGAGATCTCTCCAGTTCAGCGCAAGCAGACGCATATCAGCGGCTGTCTTTCTTTGTTGCGAAGACACCCACTATGTAACCCAGGTTCGGACCGGGAGGGGAATTCTCAATGTACTTTCTGATTCTGCTTCGAAATCTGTGAACTGGTGGAATTAGAACAGGCCTTAAAGGAAGTTTTATACCCGCCTTCATGAGAAACTCTCTGAATATCCTGTACGCGAGAGATGGCGAGAAGAATCTTCCGTAGACACCGGTGGGTTCAAGTCCTGCTTCCTCAAGCAGTCTTGAGAGACTTTGCGGAGTGAACTGGGTCTCCCACCCGGCGAACCATGCATTGAAAGCTATCAGTGTTTTCTTGATTACCGTATAGACATGGAGTGTCTGAGGAACATCGACCAGTACAGTACCGTTCCTTTTCAGTACTCTAGCGTTTTCATTCAGGAGCAGCGCAGGATCGCGGAAATGCTCCAGTACACCCTGATGAAAAACAAGATCGATGGAATTCTCTTTAAAGGGCAATGCTAGAGCATCGCCGCAGACGAGAAGAAGAGTTGCTTCAGCCCTTTGAGCTGCCAGATGAGCTAGTCTGAGGGCTTCGTGGGAATAATCAAGCGCTACAGAAACGGCTCCGTTTTCCGCGAGGACAACACTGTCCCTCGCAGTTGCGGCACCAACCTCCATTACAATGGCATCTCTGATGTCCATCCGCTTGAGAATTTCTTCAGGTATACGTCCATCGTTATCGTAGATCTCGTCAAGGTCCCGATCCCTTTTCCAGAAATCGTCCCAGTGCTTTCGCTCAGATGCTCTTTTCATCATTCGTATAATCTAGAAGAAAGGTGCAGGGTTTCCAAGGCGCAGAGGGGGCCGGGCCTAACATTTAAACATTTTCAAGCGGGGACACGCAGAGTTGCATGTCCCCGTGGGGCGGTGCGTAAATGTTTAAATGTTAGGCCCGGCCCCCAATTGCACATTGTTCAGTTGATAAGGTCTCTTCGTCCTATCCATCCGAGGTAATTGTTTCTTACCCGGTTCCAGTATCTGTTCAGTCTTCTTGGTACGGATGCCCTGTCCCAGTCGGTGGGTCTGTAGGATCCAGGATCGGGAACCACAAGGGAGCCGACATACGAACCCTGATCGTATACCTTCTGGATCTCTTCAGCGATTTCATCGAGATCATTCTGTGAAGCGATCCCGTTGGAAGTGGCCTTGTAGAACTGTACGGTAACTCTGATAGGGAATTGCGGATCCCTGCGGATCTCAAGATCATCTATTTCCGTGAAGGGGCCTTCCAGTTCACCGTGTCCGATAACAGCGGCTTCAACGTCTGATCCGCGGCTGTTGGATTCACCTGCTCCACCAAGAGTTACAATTGAAGATTCGCAGCACACATCATCGAAATATGTACTCTGAGGGTTTCTCTGCTTCAGGGGAATTTGTATCAACAGAACCATATTGAGGTTGTTCTCCTCGGATATATCCGAAGGATCTCCTCCATTGCTTACGTGATCAGCCCTGAAATCTGAAATTCGCTGTCCTGTAAAACTGGCACGTTCGCCGTCTTCATTGAAGAAAAGCCTCTGGCCCCAGCTCCAGGATCCGGGAACCGCGTCCCTTGCGTTGTCTATCACAG
>JAIOQY010000212.1 GCA_021108435.1 Candidatus Aegiribacteria sp. | reverse complement strand
AACCCATACCACACAATCCTGTGCATGGTATGGGTTTTCTTACTGTTCGTGAATTCGCAAATGGCACGAATTCCCTATTTCAGAAGTATGAACCTTCCAGTGCTGACATTTCCTCCTGCCTGGAGCCTGACCATGTAAATACCTGCGGTCATACCTGCAGCGTCAACATTGATAGAGTAGTCGCCTCCGGTAAGTTCGGTATTCACAAGCGTATTTACAAGTCTTCCTGTAACGTCATAGATTGACAGGACTGCCGTGCATGGCTCATTCAGACTGAAGTTCACTTTTCCGGTGCTTGAAATTGGATTCGGAGAAATCACGATTCCCGATGCGATCAACGGAGAAGTTCCTTCGATTCCCTGTCCTGAACCCCATATGGATTCCCTGTAATACGCATCGAGCAGAAGATCGGCATTCATCCGGAGCCCATCAAGACCGAGACCTATAGCCCATCCGCCGACAATATGAAGCGAATCACCATCCGCAAGATTGACCGGACCCATGGACATGAGGAACCTGTATTCGAAAACGGGATAGTAAAGCGGCAGTGGGTTGTCTTGAACGAAGGGGAAAGGTCCCGGATTATCCGGGATCATAACTTCAGGCGCGTTGGGGTTGCCGGACCAGTCGGACATGTAGGCGGGGCCGCTGTACTGCCCGCTGGCATCCAGATTGTGTCCCCACATGAAGTCATACCTTTCCGGATCGGTTCCGGGAATATCCTCCCAGTTCCACCATGTATGACTTATCGGAATGGGATACCCGTATACGTCTATCGGTCTTTCAATGGATTTGTCAGCCTTTACCACCCAGAAGTCGAGCAGGCGCCAGCCTGTGAAACCGTTGCACATAGGTGTGATTAAAGGTTCTCCTGAATCATCACTGTAACTGCCTGGATAATCACCGTCCCACATGTAGCTGAGATTGCGCGGCACTACCAGGAATGTTGTATCGCCTACGGTCTGTTCGAAATGAAAGTACGGCATGCCTTCGGAGAAGAGAATAACGCCGGATTCAGGATCCTGCCTGTAAAGAGTGTCCGTACCTATAACTTTCGCGAGGATGGTGAAATGATCGCTGACACCATTCTGATCTACATCATTATCCGGTATGCCGTCCACGCCTATGTAATTGTAGTGATAAAAGATATTCTCAGGATCATCCGGAGTAAGCGGGTTATCCGGGTTCTGCTGGTATGTGTAGTAATCCTGAGTGCTCGCGTTTACTGATCCGTCAAGAACATATTCGAAAGCAGCGTCAGGATCATTACACCAGATGGCGTGACCATCGTAGTAGACAAGATCATCAAGGTAGCATTCCGTAGGGTCAGCGGTAGCTACATCAAAGTCCCCCTTGATGGCCAGTACAAAAGCATCGAGAGGAACACCCGGATTGCCGTAGGAGCTTCGGTGGGTGACGATCATCTCCATTGCCATGATATTGTCGAAACCCGGCGTATCCCATGTATAGTTCTCGACCCAGATGCCAAGGCCATAAGGGTTCGAATTGTTTGCCGGGTCCCAGTCGTCTATTCCATACTGTGACTGCTCGGGAGCAACCGGACCGGGAAAGAGATACTCCAGGGGATATCCTTCGCTCGGTTGCAGTTCCCAGTCTTCAAAATCAGAACAGCTCGCCCATTTGTCTGCTACACCATTCGGAGTGATGTCACCATAACACGATGACCATACATCGCCGCACCATAGATAGCTGTTGTCAGAACCTGATGGCCACTCCATAGAAGGGAAGCTAACCCATGGATCACCCCAAATACCTATATTAAAAAGTACGGAATTCAGGTTACCTATGGAGTGGAATACTCCTAGAACAGGCGGACGATCATCCGAGCTTCCGGATGGCATCGGAACCGAATGTTGCTCA
>JAIOQY010000211.1 GCA_021108435.1 Candidatus Aegiribacteria sp. | reverse complement strand
AATACGTCCAGTACTCACTCAACGGGCAGCCAGTTATACAGATACCCAGGCTTAATACAGACTGGTATACTTACATGCAGAACGATCTGCATCATGGCTTTTCCGAGTCACCTGCCCCTACGGACAACACGATACTCTGGACTGCGCTGGTCACCGGAGATACCCACGAGTTCCCAACGCCTGTGATAGTAGATGGAATTGTGTACTACCCTTCCAACGATGGTACTGACTCTCTCTACGCCCTTGATGCTGCTACAGGCGAATTGATATGGAAATATTGGGTGGGTTATTCAGATGATGCGGTTACAGTAAACAACGGCTATCTGTACATCGCAAGCGATTCACTGTGGTGCCTGGATGCCAATACAGGTGAGAAGATATGGGCAACAGATGCTGCAGATGGAGGTGGGAGTACACCTGCAGTGGTTGACGGCAGGGTGTACTGTGGACGACGTGATTGGTCTCTAGTCATATCTTATATCTATTGTTTTGATGCAGCCAACGGAGTGGAAATATGGACGGAAACACTCTCCGGATTAATGGTGAGTTGCATGACTGTATGGAACGGTTTTGTATTTATCCCCACATTTCATAATAACAGCGAGACCCCTTTGTATGCCTTAGATGCCAATACAGGCTCGATCATCTGGGAAAATACCGACTCATATACAGGCTACTGGGATTCATCTCCGGTGGTTGTTGATAGTGTGATCTATATCGGTGGTAACTGGGGAAGTATGCTTGCAATTGATGCATTGACTGGGGTTACTGTATGGGAGAATGAAATGTACCCTGGTTCGAGCTTTAATCCTACTCCTGCATATCACGATGGCAAACTATACTTTGGTTTCGGAGGCTATCACTGTCTTGATGCATCCACCGGTAGCACAATCTGGTCGGTACCAGGAGAGCAGCACGGTTCTTCCGGCATCGCTGATGGTATCGTTTTCTACGGCGAACTGCTCAATTATCCGGATAATGCCGAAGTCATCGCGCTGGACTGTGATACCGGGGAAGAGATCTGGTCGTACACAATCAGCTCGAATTTGATCTTCTCCAGCCCAGCCATCACAGACGGTGTTGTTTACATAGCTGGAATGGACTGGAATCTCTATGCCTTTGGCACCGGTCTGAAATACACCTACCTGGACGATCTGTATGCAGATGTGGGATCGAACGAGCTGATAGTAACATCCTTCGACGAAGGTATTCCTGTTGCCGCAGACACAATTAGCTTCACCGTTACCGGGACAGGGATCACCCTGGAGCCTTCCCACCGCCTTGGTCTTTGCGCTAGCCCGAATCCTTTCTACTCTTCAGCATTTATTACATTCGAGCTTTCCGAACCGGGATACACGTTAATTGAAATGTATGACCTTTCTGGCAGAATGGTTTCTACCCTTGAAAGTTCAGAGCTTATGGCTGGAGAACATTCTGTACAGTGGGATGGAAGAAGACAGAACGGGGAGCCTGTTTCAGCCGGACTTTACTTCTGCAGGATCCAATCCGGAAGTATCACGGAAACAACCGGCCTGTGTCTGCTGAGATGACGGATTCAAAAGCGTAATTACTGTATAGAAGAATGGAGAACTTATTATGGGAATCACAGTCTGCTTTGTACTTTTTGTTATTTCCGCTACCGGCGTGAATATCACGGAACCTGTTGACGGAGAGACCTATGACGGCGACTGGCTTACTGTCAGGGCTATTGTGGAGAACGAGAACGAGATACCTGAATATGTCCAGTACTCACTCAACGGGCAGCCGGTAGTGCAGATTCCCCGGTTGAATACCGACTGGTACACATATATGCAGAATGATCTGCATCATGGCTTTTCAGAATCGCCTGCCCCGACGGACAACACGATACTCTGGACCGCGCAGGTCACCGGAGATTCTCACGAGTTCCCAACGCCGGTAATCGTGGATGAAATTGTGTACTATCCATCCAACGATGGTACTGACTCTCTATACGCCCTTGATGCAGCTACCGGTGAACTGATCTGGAAATACAGGACTGGTACTACAGATGACGCGGTAACAGTTAAAGATGGCTACCTTTATACTGCCAGTGATTCACTGTGGTGCCTGGATGCCCTGACCGGTGAGAGAATCTGGGCTTCTGGTGATGCTGATGGTGGAGGTAGCACACCTGCAGTGGTTGATGGAAGAGTGTACTGTGGGGAAAGCCAAAGTGTCTATTGCTTTGATGCGGCAACAGGCACAGAGATATGGTCGGAAACACTCTCAGGAATAATGGTGAGTTGCATGACGGCCTGGAACGGTATGGTATTTGTCCCAACATGTGAATTCAGCAGCGAGGCTCCTTTGTATGCCCTGGATGCCAGTACAGGCTCAATCATCTGGGAAAACACCGATAGCTATGAAGGTTACTGGGACTCATCTCCGACTGTTGTGGACAGTTTGATCTACATAAACGGATTCGACGGTAAAACGAGGGCAATTGACGCAATAACAGGGATTACCGTCTGGGAGGCATATATTGGTCCCGCCCACTCTACCACAGCAACCCCTGCTTATCACAACGGAATGCTATACTTTGGAGACCAGGGGATTACCTATTTCTGTCTGGATGCCAGCACCGGCAGTACAATATGGTCAGTTCCAGGCGGTCAGCATGGCTCTTCCGGCATTGCGGACGGCATGGTTTTTTATGGCGAGTATTACAACCCTGATGGTGCCAGAGTCATTGCACTGGACTGTGACACCGGGGAAGAGATCTGGTTCTACGAAACCGGTGGTGAGTGGATTCAATCCAGCCCGGCCATCACAGACGGAATTGTTTACATTGCTGCCACCGACTGGAATCTCTACGCCTTTGGAACCGGTTTGAAGTACACTTATCGAGACGATCTGTTCGCGGATGTGGGGTCGAACGAGCTGATAGTGACATCCTTCGACGAAGGAGTTCCTGTTGCCGCAGACACCATAAGCTTTACTGTAACAGAAACAGGGATCAACCTGGAGCCTTCCCACCGCCTTGGTCTTTGCGCCAGCCCGAATCCTTTCCATTCCTCAGCATTCATTTCATTCGAGCTTTCAGAACCGGGATTCACCTCAATTGAAGTGTATGACCTTTCCGGCAGAATAGTCTCTACCCTTGAAAACTCTGAACTTGCTGCAGGAGCCCATACTGTGAACTGGGACGGAAGAAGCCGGAACGGAGAGCCTGTTTCAGCCGGCCTTTACTTCTGCCGGATACAATCCGGAAATATCACGGAAACAACCGGCCTGTGCCTGTTGAGATGAGAAGCCATAAAAGGTAGCCGCAGTAAATTTGGAATGGAACTGAGAGAAACGAATCTTTAGAAACGCGGAGGAAAGATATGAAGAATTTAATTGTCTTCGCGACGAAGTATGGCAGTGTTACAAACGCGGCAAAACTTCTTGCGGGAGAACTCCAGGGTACGACGGATCTTGTCAGACTTGGACATGATGATCTGCCAACACTTGATGAATACGATTCTGTAGTGGTTGGCGGCTCCATCTACATAGGAAATATACAGAAAGAGGTTAAAGAATTCTGCTGGGATTTCAAGGCGGAGCTGCTTGAAAAGAAACTTGGTCTGTTCATCTGCGCGGGAGAAAAGAACGAAGAAAAACGAATGGATGCCATCAGGAAGAATTTCCCGACAGAGCTGATTGATAACTCAACCGCGACAGGGTGGTTCGGACATGAGGTTCATTTCGAGAAAGCTTCTTTCATGGACAGAACCGCCATACGACTCATCATGGGTGTAAAGAAAAGTTTTTCTGATCTGAAGAAGGAGAACATCGCTGAATTCGCCGCGAAGATGAACATAGGGGCCGGGCCTAACATTTAAACATTTTCTTCGGGGATACGCATTGGTGCAGGGGACACGCAGCAGAGCCTGCATGTTCCCTGGCGATGGTAAATGTTTAAATGTTAGGCCCGGCCCC
>JAIOQY010000210.1 GCA_021108435.1 Candidatus Aegiribacteria sp. | reverse complement strand
TCATGGGCTCGGAAAATATCACTGTCACATCAAGAATCTCGCTGTTACTAACAGGGATATCAACTGTAACGTTCAGTTGAGGAGTTAGCCCACTGGCTGTCCATTCGGCATGATAGATCTCTCCGGTAGAACCGGAAACAATTACTTCCTCAACAACAGGTGCGAAATTGTGAAGCTCGCAGTTTATGCTCTGCTCAAATTCAACTGCAGGATCACCATGAGAAGAACATGTAACATCAATCAGATAAGGACCATCCTTGTAGGCAGCAAGGATGGGATTGGTTGCATCATCTGAGAACTGGTAATCGATGTTCGTATCCCAGCAGTTCTCTTCGATGTTGTCTATTCCGAGGTTTTCCCAGCCCTGCATGTCGCCGCAGTTGGTGAGGCACGTGATAAGACCTTCATATTCACCTGTGATATGAGAATACAATTCGTCCAGATCAAGTCGGAAGTAATGCAGAATAGAGATATCATGGGAATTCCAAGACAATGGACAATCAAAATTAACAACATAGTTCTCTGTCAGAGTAATATCTCTTGATGAAGTTTCGCGAATTATATTCCATTGTATCCGTTCCGGCGCAAGATCATTCCTTTCCCAGTCTGGATGAGTATTGTCTCCACGACCGAGAAGGCTGAATCCAAAGAAAAGATCTACATCTGCTACATATGGCACTACATCTAGTCCAAGCGCGCTTCTATCAAGTGTATCATTAAACACGACATTTGGATCATCTGACCAATTATCAGGGATATCATCAATAAGGAAGAAAGATTCAAAATCATTTGGATATCCATCCGGATTAAAAATCCAATCGAAGTGATCTCCTTGATTTGGAGCAGTATCCAGATAATTCAACGGGTTGACATAACACCACTCATTATAATCCCATGTTGTCCACTTGAAATGAACATGAGGTACAGCTACTTGAGGATGCATGACAGCGATCAGATCCCCGACACTAACAGTATCCCATATAGGAGGATAGGGAGAGAACAAATGCTGATAGCACCATCCGTAATCCTCGTGGTTGAGCGAGTCAGTTCCCTCGGTGGTTACAACAACCCATTGTGAATAACCTTTGGAAAAACCTTCAAGTCTTTTTGATACTACAACGAATTCTCCCAGTGCTTCATTGCCATGAACACAGCGAACTTCATCGCAACTTGCGGATTGCTCGTCAATATCTATGCCGCAGTGGAAAAACTGGTTAGCCCATGATCCATTAGGGTCACCGTAGCTGTTCATTATGGTTTTTGTCTGATTCATCTCGCCAAGCGTACTTCCAACCGGCCAAGGAACCACGGTGGGATCGTTTGCATATAACGAAACAGCGGTTACAGCAACAATACCAATTAATAAGATAACATTCATTCTTGTATTCTTCATCACTATCACCTGACCTTTATCTGCATTGCAATTAATGGCAGATTGTATATTCCCATGCGAATGCCAGGTGGGAGTCCACCGTACGCAATAGGTTCTCCATTAGCTGCATTCGCAGGATTTACAAGCAGATAATAACCGTTGGGTGAAACTTCAGTCTGGATCGTGTAGGTGAGTCCTTCTGGGGGAATACGACCTGAGAATATCGCTTTATCATCAACATAAACTACAAGTTCATGATAGAAATCCGGTGTACTACCTCGCCTAGTCGTAAGTGTTGTAGAGAATTGGTCATTGGAGCAACATACTACTGTCCTAGTATTCCTATCACCAGCTATAGGCTCTGTCTCCGAATAGGTATTCATGTCATCGCTATTAGTCAGTTCTAGAATTCTCCCAGTTGTAGAACCTCCCAAGCATATATATTCTCCATCGGGGGAAAACGAATAATTGGAAGTGCTTTGATCATAGTAATTACTAGGCTTTTCAATTATCCTGGCAGTTCCTTCGGAGCAATCTATCAGGCAAGTGTTAGCTCCTATAGCTTGATGGCATATGTAACTACCATCCTCGGATATTGCAGGTCTTTCGGACCATCTCAAAGGCACTGGCGGGGTAATCGTCCTGATAAGGTTACTATTCTTATCGAAAAGGTAAACAGGGACTATACTTGTCTGTCTTTCTTCAGATGGAAGAAAGAGCCGCTCGACACAAAAGAAAGCAATTAAACTGCCATCAGGTGAAACGATTGCATCGTACATCCCAATTGAATCAAATGGTACTTCTAAAAATGATCCATCAGGATACATGAAACATGCATAGGGCTGATTCGTAAAATTGTAGATTCCATTGCCTCCACTTGTTATCACACCTATGCTCGCATCCCTTGAAAGAGCAACTACTCTTGGAACTGGTACCGCTATTTCACCCACTCTATTACCATATGGATCATACAGATGGCCTATATCCCATTCATCCAGATCAACTGGTCGCTCTGCTCCTTCCGGAACATTCCAACCGGCAGGATCAACAATCATGTGTTCGCGCCAGTAGAACTCTCCGGGGAATATTCCATCAGCATCAACATGGACAGGATTACCCTCTGTATCGAAGAAAACATGTAGGTTCTGAGAGATCGCAGATCTCACTCTTCTGTCAAGCCAGTACCTGTCTTCCCAGGGAATAGTTTCATCCTTGAGTGTCTCCTTAAGCCATGGATATGGATAACCATCCACCAGAGAAGCTTCAAGCTCCTCTATCGTTTCCGCCCGGAAAAGCTCTACAACTTCAAACTCATCGTAATCAGTAAGTGGTACCACAGGCACTGTTGACTCTGGAATAAATTCACTCTCCCAGGCCTGCTGCCTGAGTGATTGTACAGTATCAATTAGATCTAAAGCACTCAAGGATGATGCTAGAAGGCATACAATTCCAGCAATTAATATTCTCATTTTTAACTCCTTCTATAAGCTTTTCAGGATGTTCATTGCTTGAAAAAATCTCCGGTGGAGGGCGGATCGGTGAGTAGAGTAGGGTTACCCCCCCCCCAGTTACAATAAACAGTGCTTTCTATATTTTGAATCTCATTGAAAAGATTGGATTCTTCTCTGTTCAATAGTTTGAAGTTATTTGAATTGTTCGCAGATATAGGTAGTAATATTGAGATCTGTTTCTGATTGAACATATGAAATGAATTAAACAATCTCATTTGGAGATTATAATAACTTGCATTACTGAATCAAGTGCTTTTAAGGAACAATTGAAGAAAGCATCAAATCCAGAGAAGCAGGCAGCTTTAATTATTTGGTTATAAGCCTATATCAAGAATATGAGACCTGTCTGTAGAAGATCCTAAGCGGGCTCATGATTTTCTATATGCTTTTGCATAGATAGCATACGAATACCATTGAGTCAATTGTGCTGTAGAATCCTTATGGGATCAGGTTAT
>JAIOQY010000209.1 GCA_021108435.1 Candidatus Aegiribacteria sp. | reverse complement strand
ATACCTCTAGGGTCAGGTCTTGCATTCACGCATTTATTACTATATTTCATTCCAGGAACAATATAAACGCTTTTTAGAGTGGGATCAGATCTTACTTTATACATTTATTAGTATATTTTGTTCTAGGATGAATATAAATGCTTGAATGCAAGACCTGACCCTATAAGTCGAATTCGGTAACCTTCCATTTTCCTTCTTCAAGCACGACATCAATGATGTTTGTTTCAGTCTGATCCATAATGGAGGATGTAACTTCAACCTGTGCTATGTCTCCATCGATTGTGACTTCTCCAACAGTAATTTCTGCTGACTGCATCATGCCTGTTATCATTGGAGAAGAAATCATGGCTATCATGAAATCCTTTGCTGTCATGTCAGGGATTTCGTCCGCATCAAGTTCTATTCCCATAGAGCTGAGCTGCTGAGCAGACATCTCAGGATCCAGTTTGATGGTTTCCAGCTGGATCTCCATTTCATCAAGAGCGCTGCTGGACATGAACGATACAGCTCTTTCGCCGTTACCGGCCTGGATGGCTTCAAACATTTCTATTACGGCGTCTCCCGGATTACCGTTACCACCGCATGCGAGGAATACCGCCAGCATAATTACGGATGACAGAGTAAGTGTTTTCATTTTTTCCTTTCTTTCAGATATTATGAAATATCAATTATGTATATTTGTGTATATTTCAATTTCAGGATGAGATTGTCAATCGGCACAGGCGATAGGAGATACGATCTGTCAGTCAGTAAAGATGTAAGAAAAATACTTGAATCGGAAGCGGCTGGTTTTCCGGATCGATTTCCCGGATTGAATATTCGATTCTGCGTGATAATGGGCAGACGGATATCTCATATTACCGGTAATACATCAATTATCAGAAGTGAAGAGTTCAGAGTGACCATTACTCCTGAAATCGTGATGTTAATAAGCGGATCCTGGCAGAACATACAAGATGAACTGAGAAATTACGCTCAATCCATAGCTGAACAGATCAGGCCCTGACGGTTTACAGTTTCCAGTTTAATCCGATGTTATAGTAAGTTCCTGAATCATCAATGTTGTCGAGATGGGGTTCCGGGAAGCTGAATCCAGCTCTGCTTCTGCTTCTCCAGGAAATTGCCATATCCAGATCCATTCTGCCCAGATCAATGCATGCTCCTGTTGAAAGGCAGAGTCCCGCACGTTTGTAATCGGAGGCTCGGTCGAAACCGACACTGTAAATTGATCTGACTTTTGGGATCATCTCCGCGAAAACCGCGAAAAACTTCCCTGAGACTTCGGGATTATCATCTTCAATAGACTGTACATCGACTTCAAAACCAAGCGTGCTTCCATTAAGGATTTCCAGATCTTTCTGATATCCGATTGCTACCCTGGAACGGTAACGACCGCTTGCGTTTGTGCCTGATATCCCGAAAGTTCCAATTTCAAGGGGCATTAGTACACCTATATGAGCACAGAAATCCAACTCATCCCAGTCCAGGCTGGTGGTGTCATTCGGGACTGATTCATACAATAAATTATACACCAATGTCCATGATCCGCTCCCGGATCTGAGCCCTCCCGACGCACCGGCGATGAGCCAGTTGCTTAATTTGAAGGACATCCCTGTATTTACTTCCCAAAGAGAGCCACGGGAATCAAGATTGCTCGCCGCATAGACCCTGTACCTTCCAGGTCCGTTTAATGTGATCTCCAGGCTTTCACCTTCGAAACCGAAATCAGAGACTCTTGCAACTCCCGCTCCCATTGAGATCCTGTCGCTTAATCTGAATCCGATAGCCGCAGTAGCCGTTCCAAGGATTGTACCGCTGAGAATCTGTGAAAATGCGTGCTCTCCATATGTGAAAGTACTCCATTGAATAACGCCTGTTCCGACTGTTATCACCGCACTATCCAGTGTGGATAATTCAGCCGGATTGAGGAATATCGATGCCGGACCGCCTGAAGGCATTGACCATACTCCCCCCATAGCGCTTGATTTCGGAGTTACAGCAGCAATCGGAGAACCGTAGTCCATCGCGTCATGAAATCCCCATGCAAGAACCAGGGATGGACATGCAACGGACAGGATCAAAAGCAGAGCGGAAATACTTTTCATGATAATTTCTTTCTTAATAGAAAATCCTAATCAGTATATCTATTTAAAACAGTTCTCGATTATTTCATCGTCCGCGATTTCCGGAATTGTTATCTTCATATCAGGTTCGTCATCCATTGCCTTTTTTATGGCATAAATAGCGCCTTTATTCCTGGCCCAGGATCGTCTTGCAAGGCCGTTGGAAACATCCCAGGTGAGCATATTGCGGGCACGGTTCCCTGCTTCCGGAGAACCGTCAAGCAGAAGACCAAAGCCGCCGTTAATTACTTCACCCCAGCCTACTCCTCCTCCGTTATGGATAGAAACCCAGGTTGCTCCTCTGAATGAATCACCAATTACATTCTGAATAGCCATATCAGCCGTAAACATGCTTCCGTCCGCGATATTTGCTGTCTCGCGGTATGGCGAATCAGTGCCTGAGACATCGTGATGATCCCTTCCGAGGACTATGGGTGCTGTGATCACTCCATCCGCAATAGCCTGATTGAAAGCAAGCGCGATATTTATTCTTCCCTGTCTGTCGGCATACAGGATTCTGGCTTCGGATCCAACAACCATTCTATTTTCTTCAGCATGTCTTATCCAGATAACATTATCGATCATCTGACGGGATATTTCCGGATCAGCCTCCTTCGACATGTTCTCAAGTACTTCCGCAGCGATATTATCCGATCTTCTGAGGTCTTCATGATCACATGAAGTGCATACCCATCTGAATGGTCCGAAACCGTAGTCGAAGCACATGGGACCCATGATATCCTCAACGTAGGAAGGGTATGAGAATGTTCCATCCGGTTTTCTTATACCATCCGCTCCCGCGCGGGAGGCTTCGAGAAGGAACGCGTTGCCGTAATCCCAGAAGTACATTCCATTCGCATGAAGTGTGTTTATCGCCCGAACCTGGTTTCGAAGTGACTCCTGAACCTTCTCATGGAAGGCATCCGGATCATCATTCATCATCCTGTTTGATTCATCAAAAGATAAACCGGCGGGATAGTATCCTCCGAGATAGGGATTGTGAAGGGAGGTCTGATCACTTCCCAGATCAACCGATACTTCCTCTTCCGCAAGTTTTTTCCAGAGATCGACCACATTACCCGCGTATCCGAGTGACAGGGGTTTCTTTTCTTTCCTGGCTCTTTCGATTCTCAGCAATACTCTATCCAGATCGCTTTCGACTTCCTGGAGCCAGCCCTGATCGTACCTTGTCTTGATTGCTTTCGGGTTGATTTCGGCAATCAGACCAATTCCTCCGGCGATGACGGAGGCCTTTGCCTGAGCGCCGCTCATTCCTCCCAGACCTGATGTAACGAACAGTTTACCTGCAAGGTTTTCATCAGGGGCCAGGTCCAGGTATTTTCTACCTGCGTTCAGAAGCGTTATGGTCGTTCCGTGGACGATTCCCTGAGGGCCTATGTACATGAAACTGCCTGCTGTCATCTGTCCGTACATTGTTACTCCCAGAGCAGCCATTCTGTCGTAATCCGTTTTTGAGCTGTAGTTGGGAATGACCATGCCATTCGAGAGAACAACTCTTGGCGCGTCCGGATGTGAGGGGAAAAGCCCCAGGGGGTGCCCGGAGTAGAGTACAAGTGTCTGGTTCTCCGTCATTTCTGAAAGGTATTTCATCGTAAGAAGGTATTGAGCCCAGCTCTGAAATACAGTACCATTACCGCCGTATGTGATAAGCTCCTGGGGATACTGAGCCACAGCGATATCAAGGTTGTTCTGTATCATCAGCATAATAGCGGCGGCCTGAGGTGTTTTTGCCGGATAATCACTTATGGAACGGGCTTTCATTTCGTATGAGGGGCGGAATCTTCGCATATAGATTCTACATTCCTCCTTCAGTTCTCTCGCGAATTCCGGAGCCAGTTGAGCGTGCCACTTTTTAGGGAAGTATCGAAGAGCGTTCTTCAATGCGAGTTTCTTCTCTGTCGGATTGAGTATGTCCGGCCTGGCGGGGGCATGGTCAACTCCTGCGAGATCCGGTGGTGTTTCCGGTATTGAATCAGGTATGCCCTGGCGAATCTGTTCTCTGAAACTGTCTGACATGAAAGCCTCCCATGACTTATATTCAGAAACTGTGTATTATGTTTTTATATAATAATGAACTGTTCGCGCTTTTCCCAACTGGAGGATTACAGATATGAAATATATGATATTGATGCTTATTGTATCCGTGATTGCCACTGGCAATCAATATTCGCTTCTGAATTACAAACCTTTGAGTGATCGGGAATTGGCCGAATTCCTGTCCATATCCTGTGAAATCATCCACGTATACGATGACGGGTCTATTGATTTTATTGCTAACGAATACGAATATGATGTTCTTCTACGGGCAGGAATACCATTCACCACCAGGATCGATGATCTCGGACGCTTTTACAACAACAGGTACGATGGTGGAGGCAGGAATACCGGTATATACATGACCTGGAGCGAGATATCCGCATGGATGAGTGAGTTGCACAGTACATTTGCTGATATTACCAGCTCACCTACCTCGATAGGTAACACTATCGAAGGCAGACCGCAGACAGTTGTAAAACTGTCATCGAATAACAGTTTCTGGGTAGATGATCCCACACTTCCCAACTGCTGGTATGATGGTCTGATCCATGCAAGAGAGCCGGCCTCCATGAGAAATCTTCGATTCTTCATGCAATGGCTCTGTGATAATTACAACCGAAACGGTTTCTGCGGCCTCCAGGCTACATATGTGCTGGATAATCGCGAATTGTGGTGTCTTCCCTGCAACAATGTGGACGGTTATGTCTATAACGAGCCTTACAGTTACGGCAATGGTATGTGGAGGAAGAACCGGCGTGATAATGGCGGTGGTATTTACGGTGTCGACCTGAACAGGAACTGGTCCGTTGGCTGGGGTGGAGCTGGATCGAGCGGCAGCCCATCTTCGGAGACCTATCGCGGGACGGGCCCTCTGAGTGAGCCTGAGGCCGGCAATATTGACGCTTTCTGGCAGGATCATCCTCCCGTTCAGATGCATTCAACCCATACCTACGGGAATATTCTGATCTACCCATGGGGATGGACGGATGATCCGACCACGCATGTTGAGCAGTACGATACTCAGGGTGAGATAATGGTTCAGTGGGGAACCGGAGAACTGCACGGCCCATCTGCCCAGATCAATTATTACTCCTCCGGCAATACTCGTGATCACTCATACGGATTATACGGCGCAATGAGCTGGAACCATGAAACAGGTGCTAATTTTGCCGGTTTCTGGCCTTCAGATATTGAAAGCTTCAAACTGTCAAGGAGAAACCTCAGAAGTTATCTTGTTACCGCGTTTCTGGCTGGCTGCCCTCTTGATCCGCACGTTCCTGATATCGTTGTGATCGATGAAATCGGACCGGTTTCCTTGCCATTCACAATAAACTGGAATATGGCTTCAATGCCTGCGACGTATGCCCTTCAGGAGCTTACCGGTTATGAGGTTTTGCTCGATGATGATGGAAGTGGTGGTCCATTTATTATGAGCAACTGGAGCACTACCACTTCTCAGTATCATTCCGGTCCAAGCAGTTACCTTTCAGGCGGAACCGGTACGATGACCTGGACCGAAACGGTTGCGATACCTGAGAACGGCGGTGGAAGACTGAGCTTCTGGGCTTATTACAATATTCCCGATGGCAGCTGTCAGGGCAGTATTGAAGTATCAGACGATAGTGGTGATAACTGGTATTATCTCCAGACATTCGGCAGGTACGACCCCAACTGGCGGCTTTCCATACATGAACTGGACGAATGGCAGGGTGATACACTCAGCTTCAGATGGGAGACAACCGGAAGCGCAAGCGATCTTTATATCGATGATATTATTGTGGAAGTATGGGAGGAGAACGAATTTATTGATCTCGATATTCCTGTAAACTCATATACGTTCACGGAGCACGAATCCGGAGAGTTCTGGTACAGAGTTGTAACGATGGATCCCGATTTTGGACCTTCCTGGCCTTCCGATGCTGTTCTGGCGCAGATCGATCTTGGAATCTCTCCTGAAATTCATCCTTCAGGTCATACAAGCCTCGGGCATATCAGCCCTAATCCTGTTTCCGGTATGGCCTGTATTCCGGTAACAATATCTTCTGGCGATGCCGGTAGTGCCGACCTGGCTATATACGACCTTTCCGGCAGGAGAGTTGTGGATATATCAGGTCAGATAAACACACCGGGAGCCCATACTGCTTACTGGAACTGCACTGATTCATATGGTTCGCAGGTGCCTGGAGGTTTGTATTTCTGTGTTCTGGATATCTCTAATACTCGTCTGACAAGAAGAGCGATGGTTGTATGGTAGCAAAAAAGAAGGTAAAAACAGCACCGCTGAAACCCGATATAAGAGCCATGTTGACAGCTGTTTCCGATGCTGTAGTGCTGCTTGATGAGAATGAGCTGATAACCTTTGCGAATCGGGAAGCTTCCAATCTGATCGGCTTCAGTGAAGAAGAAGTATGCGGAACACCCTTATGGGAGGCCTGCAAATTTCTTATACAGAAAACCCGTAAACCTCTTTCCGAACATGTGTATGATGGAGTTACAGATGATGGTTCATTAACATTCCCCATTGCTACTATTCTGATCTCAGCTGATGGAACCGAGCGGATTGTCAGAGGCAATGTATATCTATCTTTGAACGATAAAACCGATCGCAGGACGATCAGAAGTGTAGTATTCAGAGATGTAAGCTCAAGATGGCAAATAGATAAGGTATCACTGAGAGTACAGAGATTCGGGGTTCTGAAAGCTCTGGCTGAAGGGGTTGCACACAACCTTGATGATCTGCTTACGGTATTACTCGCTCGGATGTCAAGGATCAGGAGGAGTCAGAATGACAGAAACGTCGTCCTCCTATCGATTAAAGAAGCGGAGGAAGTGATTGATAAAATCAGTTCGCTGGTTTCCTGCCTGTCAACCGGGCAACTTGGCGCAGATTCGAAAGAGGGTATAGCCCTTGTCGCAAACGTACTGAAGAGCGCAACTGGAACCCTCTCAGCTCTCTTTCCGGATATAGAATTAAGCTTTGCATATCCTGATCGGACCGGTTATGCAGGAGTTCCTCCGGATCTTCTGGAACAGGTTGTTATGAATCTGCTGCTGAACGCCGCTGAAGCTTCCGGAGGAAACGGATCGGTTAATCTCACCTCATGCAGGATAGAGCTGGAAGAGGATATGGAACAGATTCCCGCAGGGAATTATGTCATGATCTCTGTTGTCGACAATGGATGCGGGATTTCAGAAAGTGACCTGATCCCGATATTCGATCCATTCTTTTCAACAAAGGGAAAGGGCAGGGGACTGGGGCTGTCAGCAGTCTATTCGATCGTGCACAGCTTCCAGGGACATTATATTGTGAATTCCCAACAGGATAAAGGTTCAGCATTTACGGTATTCTTACCTGTAGCGGATAGGATTACAATAGAGACCGCGAATGATGTTATTCCATCGATTGCGATTGGAGGTTACATCGGGATGGATACCGATATTCTGGTTACCATATTTAAAAGTCTTGGCTGTTCAGTCTTTGATATGACTACTTCCTATTCGGATATGGAACTTCTGAGTACAGTTGGTTCCGATGATAGATTCAATTTACTTGTCATTGATTCAAAGCTGTTAAGCCCCGAAGAAGTAATATCACTTGATTCCATACCTTCGGATAAGGCTGTTATTGTAGTAACGAGCAGTGATGAAGATGTTTCTGAGATATCAGGATCCAACATTGTCTTTCTGAAGAAACCATTCGGAATAGACACTGTATGTGAAGCACTTGGGAAATGTGTCTGGAGCAGAGACTTTTCGAAACAAACAGGATCTGGAAACGGTATCTGAAATGAAGATCAACTGCACACAATGCGGCGCGGAACACATGGTTATTGAGAGTGATTTCTTTCTCAGATGCCCTTACTGCGACGCAAGAATAGTAGTTGATCCACCTGCTGATACACCGAAACTCGTTATGGCCTCTGTTACCGAAGAATACGTAAAACGTCTCTTTCCGCCTGGAATGGCTATTTCACTGGAGAAGAAGTATTTCCCATATTATGAGGTGGATCAGTCATTGACCGGCAAGACTCTGATTCCCTGCTTCAGTCAGCCATGGCAGGACCTGGAGAATTATTCTCCTCCTGCCGGAGACAGAAGGGTATTTGATGAAAGTATAGCCGAACCATGTGAGTTTATTCCATTTAACAGAGATCAGATTGACGATGCATCAGTCAGAATTGTTTTTCATCCGTTCTATATCGTCATGCTTAAGCTGGAAGGTTACAGTGAGGGAGTGCTGGTAGATGCCGTATCCGGACAGCTTCTGGGAGAATCGCCTGTTATGGATGATACGGCTTCTAAAGAGATGGAGCTGCAAAAGCTATTCTTTCTTACTCTCATTGTGGGATTGGCAGTATCAATCCCCGTTTTCCTGCTTCTTACGAATATGGATTTATCGTGGCTTTCCCGAACCTGGTTTTCTGTCATAATCCTGGTGGTTATCGCTGGTATAATATATATCAATAAGGTGAAAAAGCAGTGAAGAAGATTTCATTTGCGCTAACCTGTCCATCCTGTGGAGGGCTTCTGAACATCTGCGAGGGGGATACGCACACTGTCTGTCCCAGCTGTTCAAGCAGTCTTCTTCTCTCTAATGCTGTACGGAAATGCGTACTGCCGTCAAGGAAATCCAGTATTGATGTATTAAGGTCCATTCGCAGGAAGCTTCAGAGCATTAATCCCCATGGAACGGAGAGTGCAAAGGTCAGTCGACCAATTCTGTACTTTGTTCCATTCTGGCATTGCAGTGCGCAGGTGAACGGTTATCTGCTTGGTGTGGAACCAGTTTTCCGAGATGTTGAGATTCCTGTTATCAGTTCTAATGGACAGGGATCGTACGGATACACGATATCTGCAGTCAGGAAAATCAAGACAAGAACCGGTTCCAGTGCGGTTGAGAGGGAGATACAGTTTTCCGGATGTGTTAACATCAGTGGAGCCGATCTGGAACCACTCGGGATACCCACGCTTTCAGCGGATTCTCAGCTTTCTATCCAGGGGCTGGATATTCAGAGTGACACGCTGCCGGATGGTCTGGAAGTGCTCGAGAATGAAGCGTCCAGAGAGGGTGTCTTCGTTAACCCCATAGTGTCGCTTATTGAAGCACGTGTACAGACGGTAAAATATCTTCGCAGACTTGGATCCGGCGCGGGTTTTGGTCTTGAAGAAAGGTGGGAGTACATTCTTATTTCCGGACATCGTGAAATGCTTGTCTATTACCCGCTGTGGGTAACTGATTTCAGATTTGACGGCAGGACTTTTCAGGTTGTTGTTGATGGACGATCAGGTGAGGTGCTGCGTGGTCGCTTTCCCTCATCGAATAAAGACAAAAGAATCCTGACAATCGCGATGGCTGTTGTCTGGGCCGGTCTGTTACCGGTTTTCGCTAATCTTGTATTAGGCGGCAAATTGAATTACAGCACAATTTCTGGAAATCAATCGAGCTGTATCCCTGTAATTGTTATGATCATGGCCGGACTTGCGTATGGAACTTATCATCTGTTGAAGATACTCAGCAATCTTAAAGGAAAAGGGAGCGAAGTTATTGTATAGTCATAGGAAGTTCGAACATGCGGAGTAAATCCTTGAGTATTACTGTCCTGAGGTGTCCCGATTGCGGAAACGATCTTGATGGGCTTTCAACAGATATTATCTTTTTCTGTACCGAATGCGGCAGATGCCTGGTGTCCGGTGATAAACTCGCTCCTGTTGAAATAGAATTCACTCGTTATGACGATTCCGGGACAATTCTTCTCCCTTTCTGGAAGGTTGATGCAACCATTGATATACTCAGAAGGATTACGCGAAGCGAATCCAGAGCCACACCGATCATTGGGTCCAGAGAATTCCATGGAGGGAATCCCGATCTTGTTGAAACATACTCAGTTACAGGAAGAAATCTGATTATCTTTCCCGCTTTCTCAACAAGCCTTGTACTGTCAACCGGAGTGAAGCTTAATGAGGAAGAATTCTCGCAGGAGCCTCTGCAGCACGGTAAATACCAACCGATGATCGGTGGAAGTATTGACCCTGAAGATGTTTCAAAACTTGCGAGTGGTGTTGCTGTAGGGATCGAAGTCTGGAAATCTGATTATCTGGCCTTTATAGATCTGAACATTGAAGTGCATTCCGTAAAAGTGCTCGCTATCGGATGTACACAATCAGAAAGTGCTTTCAGGATAAACGGCACAGATATAAATATTCCTTTTACGGCGGTAAAAGACGCAGACGATATTCTGAAGCGCAGCGGATATAATACGTGATGATGTATCTTCTTGACCGGAGCGGTGTAGATATCTAATGTTGTAATAGCTTTGATGGAGTTATAATAAATTCATGCGGACGGGAGATGTGCATGTCAGGACATAATAAGTGGAGCAGTATCAAGCATAAAAAGCAGAAAGCTGACGCCGTCAGAGGCAAGATATTCAGCAGACTGGTAAAGGAGATATCTGTTGCCGCAAGGGAAGGCGGCGGAGATACTGAATCAAACTCGAGGCTCAGAGTAGCTGTTGAAACCGCGAAATCTCACAACATGCCTTCGGATAACATCGACAGGGCGATAAAAAGGGGAACTGGTGACCTTGAAGGTATTAATTACGAGGAGATTACCTACGAAGCCTATGGTCCCGGCGGAGTTGCGATTATTATTGAAGTACTGACCGATAACAAGAACAGAACCGCGGCGGATATAAGGCACATTCTTTCCAAGCACGGTGGTCATCTGGGTTCAAGGAACAGTGTAGCCTACATGTTCAACAGAGTTGGACAGATAACTATCGACGGAGCTGAATACACGGAGGATCAGATTCTCGAAGCAGGTCTTGATTTCGGTCTTGAGAACGTTCAGTCGCATGATGATATCATAATTGCCATGACTTCACCTTCGGACGTGTTTGATGTAAAGGACGTTCTTCTGGAGTCCGGAATCAGGATAGAGAGCGCAGAGATCACGAAGCAGCCTGACAACTGGATCGGGCTAAACGAGAAAGAGGCTGGCAAGGCGTTGCAGCTCCTTGAAATACTTGAAGAGTGCGATGATGTACAGGCGGTTCATACAAATTTTGAGATTCGGGAAGAATAGTTGAATCCCGATGAAGCTCCAGTTTATATCGGTATAGATCCCGGACTGGGTACGACAGGTTACGGTGTTCTTCGATTTGAGTCAGGAAACACGGTATTAGTTGATGCAGGGACGATAAGATCCTCGCCGGATGATCTGCTTCCCGCAAGACTTGATGAACTGTACACAGGTCTTATCGAGGTTATCGATTCCTTTCATCCTGAGGCCATGGGACTGGAGCAGGTGTACTCGCACTACAGGCATCCTGCCACAGCCATCAAGATGGGGCACGCAAGAGGAGTGCTATGCCTTGCGGGTCAGAGGAGAAATCTGCGGATTGTTCCACTCCCTTCAACGACGATAAAGAAACTTGTGACCGGAAAAGGAAGGGCAAGCAAGGAGCAGGTCGCTGGTATGGTCAGACATCTTCTGGGTATATCTGAAGAAATACGGTCTAATGATGTTACTGACGCTCTTGCTGCTGCAATAGCTGCATACGAAAGTGAACGGTATGATAGAAAGTATAAGAGGAACAGTAGTAGATACGGGTGATTCTACCATCTATCTTCGGACAGGTCCCGTTGTCTTGTCGATTCTTGCTCCGGGATTCTTCCTTAGACGAGTTTCAGTGGGACAGACACTGGATATACCTGTATACCTTCATTTTCAAATGGAAGGGAATCGCATAGTACCTCTTATTGTGGGTTTTCCAGAGATCAAGGACAGAGAATTCTTCGAGCAGTTCATCTCCGTATCAGGAGTAGGCGTAAAAGCAGCTGTAAAAGCATTGGCCAGACCACCTTTCGAGATAGGGGGCGCAATCGCTTCAGAGGATTATGCCTATCTGACCGCACTTCCCGGAATAGGAAACAAGAGGGCAAGGCAGATTGTAGCCAGACTTCAGGATCAGATGGAGAAAGCCTATGGTTCCCTATCATCATCGAGGTTGGACGCAGCTGCTCTTGGTGAAGCCAGAGCCGTACTTCGACAGCTTGGTATACCGTCATCTGAAGCTGAAACTCTCCTTTCTGAAACGGTTAAAGAACTGGGAGATGATGCTGATACTCCGGATATGATTAAATACGCTATGAGAATCAGGAGCAGAAAGTGAGCAGAGAGTCTATTATTTCAGGCGGATCAGAGAGCATAGACGAAAGCACGCTTACTTCTCTTCGACCGAAGAATCTGGACGGGTACATCGGGCAGGAATCTGTAGTTAAGAAACTATCCATAGCCATTCAGGCTGCTCTCGGAAGAGGCGAACCTCTTGATCATATTCTGTTTCACGGTCCTCCCGGACTTGGAAAGACAACTCTCGCTCATATAGTAGCAACCGAAATGAATGCAGGTTTTGTTTCCGCGTCCGGCCCAGCTCTTGAAAGAGCTGCTGATCTGGTAGGAATACTCACCAATCTTCAGCAGGGTGATATCTTCTTCATCGATGAAATGCACAGATTACCAAGAATTGTCGAAGAGTACCTGTATCCCGCTATGGAGGATTTCGAAATAGACATTATTCTTGATCCAGGTCCTCATGCCCGAACAGTAAAACTTGATCTCGCCGAATTCACGATAGTTGGTGCCACTACGAGGGCCGGGCTTATCACCGGACCAATGAGGGACAGATTCGGCCTGTCGCTCCACATGCAATTCTATACTCCGAGCGAGCTTACTGAAATTGTTCGCAGATCATCAACGATTCTTAAAATTGATATCACTGATGGAGGAGCGGAGACAATAGCTCTTCGGTCCCGGGGAACACCCAGAATATCCAACAGACTTCTTAAGAGGGTTCGCGATTTTGCGCAGGTTGAAGAAAAGGATTCCATTACAGAGGATGTCGCAGTTGAGGCAATGGATATTCATGGTATCGATGAAGCCGGACTGGACAGTCTGGACAGGAAATATCTTCAGATAATCATAAAACAGTATACAGGCGGTCCGGTTGGTGTCGCTGCTCTAGCTGCAACCCTGAACGAGGAACAGGATACTCTCATCGATGTCGTCGAGCCCTTTCTTCTTTCAGCCGGATTTCTGAACAGAACAAGCAGAGGAAGGATGTCTACTCCAAAAGCATGCAGGCATCTGGGGCTTGATCACAGGGGTCAGGAAGAATTGCTATTGTGACTAACCTGTATATTTCACCAGGGTTCGTAACGAAACGGTGTAGAAGCGCTCGCAGACAAGGCATACGAAGGAGGTCGACGCAGACGTATAGTAGTATATACTTCAAGGAAGACCAACTGAGCATAACGCAGTATGCGAGTGCCTTATGCACCGTTGCAGTAGAACTGCTGGTGAGATATGCAGGTTAAGTCTGTTCCACTGCTGCTGCATGTATGCTGCGCTCCATGTATGACTGTTGTTCAGAAGGCGCTTTCTCTGGAGGGCTTCGAGATCACAGCCTTCTTTTACAATCCGAATATTCATCCATGGAAAGAAAGACAGAGAAGACTGGAGACTCTGACTACATACTCAGGTTCAGAGGGAATTCCTCTTGAGACAGTAGAAGCATATCCCCTGGAGGAGAACATAAGAATGCTTCTTGAGGCGGAGAACAGATGTTATGCCTGCTTTGAAGACAGGCTTTCAGCGACAGCGGATAAAGCGAATGAAATGGGATTGCCCGCGTTCTCGACAACACTGTCTGTCAGCCCATATCAGAACCAGGAGCAGATAAAAAGAGCTGGAAAAAAAGCAGCGGTCAATACCGGAGTGGAATTCGTATATAGAGATTACAGAGATCTATACAGGGATTCAGTAAGAATTTCCAGAGAAAACGGCATGTACAGGCAGCCTTACTGCGGATGCGTTTTCAGCGAACGGGACAGATATCTGAGAATTAAGTCACCTGGAATGATCTGATACGCTCTAGCCCTTGTTTCTTACTAATTTGAGCTTAGCAGATCAGCTTCGATCACAGTTGCACGTTCACAATATCTGCATCTGTATGTAACAGATTTTCTGTCCTCAAGAAAGAAGTGTTTTTCCGCTCCCAGTTTGTTGGTTGCACAATTGGGATTTGGGCAGGCAAGAATACCACTGACCTCAGAAGGCAGAGAAATCTGACGTTTTTCAAATACTTCGCCGTCCTTGATGATGTTAATTGTAGCATCGGGTGCTATAAGAGCTATCATATCCGTTTCATCATGAGATAATATGCGATTCTCTACTTTGACGATATCTTTACCATCAGGGTATTTCTTGGATCGGAAACCGATGCCAATCGTCATTATTCCTTCATTTCCGAGTCCAAGTATTCGGATGACCTTGAGAGCAAGGGGAGTTGGAATATGATCAATGACAGTTCCATTCTGAATTGAATAAACCTTGTATGCTCTGTCCATCAGTCCAGACCTCCGGTCACCAGGCCAAGCAGCGCCTGTCGTGTGGGTATCCCGTTGTGAGCCTGAGTGAAGTACAATGCGTTCGGAAGATCATCAACTTCCTCCGCAATTTCATCAACGCGCGGGAGCGGGTGCATAATTCTGATATCTTTTCCCAGGATATCAATGGTTTCTCTGGTGATTCTGTAACTCCCCGCAACTTTTTCGTATTCCTGCGGATCACCGAAACGCTCTTTCTGGATTCTGGTCACATAAAGGATATCGAGATTACGTTTTCCAGCGTCTTCCAGATCTTCCATATTCCTGTAATGAATCTTCCTGTCATCAAGTTCATTGAGCATATGTTCCGGCATCGCCAGAGCAGGCGGTGAGATGAAGGTTAATTCTGCACCAAAGAGTGTGAGTGCGTGTGTGAGTGAATGTACTGTTCTACCGTATTTAAGATCGCCAACTATTCCAATCTTCAGTCCATCAAGCGTACCCAGTATTTCCTTAATAGTGAACAGATCCAGGAAGGTCTGGGTAGGATGCTGGTTGGCTCCATCACCCGCGTTTATAACAGGTGTATCAGATAGTTCAGAAGCCATTCTTGCCGCTCCCTCTACCGGATGCCTTATTACAATTACATTGCAATATCCGGCGACAGTCCTGATCGAATCTGCAAAGGATTCACCCTTGCTCTGCGAGGATGAACCAGGATTGGCAATACCGAAAACAGATCCGCCGCTTTTGAGAACAGCCGATTCGAAGGAGAGCCTGGTTCTTGTGGAAGGCTCAAAGAATAATGTTGCTACGGTTTTGTCCTTCATGAAGTCGGGGGGATTGGATTCCTTCACAAAACGGGTTGTATCAACGATTTTTATGAGATCATCCAGTGACATATCTCTTATGGATATAACGCTTCTGTTCCTGAAGGATACCACAAAATCACCTGCTCTCGTTTACGGATTTCAGTCTGTACTCAATCCAAATCTTCGGTATATATACCAAATCGAATCCGCTAATGAAAAGGAGAAATATGTCTGAACGATTAACAGAAAGATTTCTGAGCTACGTTGGAATCAATACTGCATCCGATCCAGCCTCCACCTCCTCACCGTCTTCCTCATGTCAGCTTGATTTTCTCAGAATGCTCGAGGGTGAATTACGGGAAACAGGTATGAAGCATATCGAACTGGATGAAAAAGGCACTTTATATGCAGCTCTTCCCGGAAAGGGAAGCGGTGATACTGTCATCGGTCTGATCGCCCACGTAGACACTTCTCCTGATGTCTCAGGTAAAGATGTATCTCCCGTTCTTCACAGTGACTGGGACGGAAAGGCTATAACTCTACAATCAAATATTGTCATAGATCCGGAAGAGACCGAGGATATGATCAGGTACGTCGGGGGTACAATAATCACATCTGATGGTACAACCTTGCTTGGAGCTGATGACAAAGCCGGTGTTGCGATCATTATGGAGATATGCAGGAGTCTGATCGCAGATCCTGATATTCCAAGACCCCCACTGAAGGTTGCGTTTACAACAGATGAAGAAGTCGGCAGGGGTATGGACAATTTCAATATATCGACATTCGGGGCTGATCTTGCGTATACCGTTGATGGGAGTGCTATTGGAAAGGTGGATACACAAACCTTCAATGCATGGTCAGCTGACTGGAAAGTAAAAGGGAATGAAGTCCATCCTGGAAGTGCAAAGGATATTCTTGTCAACTCTGTCCGGATTCTGGCGGATATTGTTGCGATGATCAGTTCAGAAGAAATGCCTGAGAACAGCTCAGGTATGGAGGGCTATGACTACCCTCTTTCCATCACCTCTGTAACTGCAGAGGGTGAATTGAAGATGATCCTTCGTGATTTTACCCGGGAAGGTATGGAAACGAGAATCAACAGAATGCGCAGCATCGAGAAATGGATCAAGGTTAAATATCCGCGTGCAGAGATCTCGCTCGAACTTACAGAGCAGTACCGGAACCCCGGAGAAATTCTTCTGAAGGACAGAAGACCGGTTGATTACGCCCTGAAGGGAATGGAAAGAGCTGTCCTTGAAGGGGAAGAAGGTTCAATAAGAGGGGGTACTGACGGGTCGAGATTATCATTCATGGGTATTCCCACTGTGAATCTGCCTACAGGAGGAGAATTCTTTCACTCCAGGAAGGAGTGGATTGCTGAAGAGGGTCTTGAAGCATCCTTCAGAATTGTACTTGAAACACTGAAAATATGGGGAGCGAATTAGTCCATACTTTTTACCGGAAACGCTGTGGATTTCTCTGAAACAACAGGCTCCTGGCATAGCTGGTATAGAAAATCTGAGAAACACACAAGGTGTTTTACCGGGCATTCTGTTCCCCTTGCTTTTATTATAAATAGTGTTATGTGTTTCATGTGTTATACGTGTGATAACATATAGGGGGGTCTTTTGAGATATCAAGCAATAGTATTAATGACGTCCGCATTAGTGTTTTCTGTTGCTTTCGCACAGACAGAAGAGGAAATACCCCCGGACCCTGTTGTCAACGGGTTTATGCCGGAAGAGGAAACACCTCCAGATACCATTGACACATCTGAGACAGAAGAGGAAACACCTCCAGATACCATTGACACATCTGAGACAGAAGAGGAAACACCTCCAGATACCATTGACACATCTGAGACAGAAGAGGAAACACCTCCAGATACCATTGACACATCTGCGACAGAAGAGGAAACACCTCCAGATACCATTGACACATCTGTGACAGAAGAGGAATTATTACAGCCGGATGAGGATGAATCTTCTGAATCGGTTAGTGAGTACTCATACTACGAAGACACTTCACATTTGATTCCTGACAACCCTACCGCGGTTCTCGAGGCGTTTTTTGAAGCTCTTAAAGCGGGGGATGGTGAATCTGTCTCATCTCTTGTCTCAAGTGAAGCACTAGATAACATAGATGTTATGCTGGATGTATTGAAGGAAAGTCTTGATCGAGATGAAGAATTAACTATGAACCGTCTTGCTGCCGCTGGATACACCGCGACAGCAAGTGATATAGATGATTGGTCAACTCTGGAATATCTTGAATTCACACTCTCTCTCCCAATAATGATTGCTCGTTACTCGATGTACGAGATGGAGATAGGAGAATACACCTTAAATGGCAGTAATCTTGATATTCCACTGACATTTGTCAGTTCTGCCGGGATGGAGCTTCCTTTTGAGGTAAAGCTTGTCCGGGAGGATGATACCTGGAAAGTGTCAAATTTCATGGGATTCAGCAGCTTTCCCTGAACTGCGATATAGCAGGTATCCTGATTCTGTCATGAATCCGGTATGATTTGAATCACAGAATATTCCGATCTTTCTCGTATTTCCCTTACTCTTATAAATGCTTATTTTATATACTTCTTTTCGATACAAGGATTGATACATGGAGGAATCAATGGCTGTAAGCACTGCTATGTGGCTTGGAGGACTTGCATTCTCCGTTGAACAGGACGGTCACAGGTTTGTTATTGATGGCTCTGAGGAATTCGGCGGGGAAGATAAAGGTCCCAGGCCTAAAAACCTTCTTCTAACAGCACTGATCGGCTGCACCGGAATGGATGTTGTGTCCATTCTCAAGAAGATGAAGGTTGAGAACTATACTCTCACTGTCAGTGCCAGCGGTGACTATACTGAGGATCATCCCAGAGTTTTCAAATTCATAAACATTGAGTACCTCTTCAGGGGGAATAAACTACCGAGGAAGCAAATTGAAAGGGCTGTATCTCTTTCTCAGGACAGGTATTGCGGTGTATCAGCCATATTTCGATGCAGTGTTCAAATGAATCATAAGATCGTTATTGAGAATACCTGATTCCGGAGTGATACGGATATGATTCATCCTCCAAATGTTCTTATTCTTGATTATTCGGTAGACCGTTCTGAAGGTCCTCTTTTCAGGCGCTGGCTTCCGGATGAATGCGAATCAACAACTGTATTCGTTTACTCTCGCGAGGATATTCCTGATACTGGTGTATTTACACATGTGATGCATACCGGTTCGAGCCTGTCTATCTGTTCTGATGCTGAATTCTATTCAAAGGCTGAAAGAGTCATTCTCTCCTGCGTGGAGAACGGAATACCGCAAATGGGTGTCTGCTACGGTCATCAGCTGCTCTGCAGGGTTCTGGTCGGCCCATCATCTGTAAGGAAATGTAATAATGGACTTGAAGCGGGTTGGAGGAATGCTGTAATAACAGGAACCGGATTGAATATCCAGGGTGTGAGAGCGATTTCGAGGGTTTTTCAGTTTCATTTTGATGAGGTTGTTGTTCTGCCGTCCGGTGCTGAAATAATTGCGACCAGCAGACATACTGGAATTCAGGGTTTCATGGATAAAGCCAGGAGAATTCTCAGCCTGCAATTTCATCCTGAATTCTCAAGGAAGGATGGGAATCATCTTTTCTTTAAGGAGAGAAGGCTCCTTGAAGAGAATGGTTTCGATCTTGCCACTATTCAAGCTGATGGACCGAACATAGATGCAGGAAGAGTATTTTTCAGTTATTTTATGAGTAGTTTTCAGAAAAGCGGAGAGGATCAACCTTATGCGAGTACTTTCAGAGATTGAACCAGGAGAAATATGGTTCTGGTTTGAGGAAATATCCCGAATTCCCAGACCTTCAGGCAGTGAAAAAGAGATAGCTGATTTTCTTGTTGACTTTGCAGGAAAAAGGAACCTTCCGGTGAAGCGGGACGATGTTAACAATGTTCTGATAACTTCACCCGGAAGGGGGAACGCAGCTTCTCATCCATCACTCGTTCTGCAGGCTCATGTGGATATAGTCCCTGAGAAAACCGATGACAGTTCACATATTTTTACCAGCGATCCCATTATTCCGGAAATTGACGGAGACTGGGTTACTTCAAAAAAGACTACTCTTGGCGCTGATAACGGAATCGGTGTAGCGCTGATGCTTGCAGTTCTCGATTCTGATGACATTTCACATCCTTTTCTGGAGTGTCTCTTCACAACAGATGAGGAAAGAGGTCTTACTGGTGCTGCTCAACTGGATTCCGAATGGATTACATCGAAGCGTCTCATCAATCTTGATTCTGAAGACGAAGGTGTTTTTACCATTGGCTGTGCCGGTGGGCTTGATTTCACAGTGTCCATGAATTTTGACCGGACGGATGTACCTGCGGAATACTATCGTCTTGAAATCACCGGACTCAGAGGTGGTCATTCCGGAATGGAGATCAATAAAAACCGGGGTAATGCAATACGGTTCCTTGGCAGAATTCTTCATAGAATCTGCAATCATCATAATTGTCTGATAGCTGATATAGAAGGCGGATCAAAAAGAAATGCCATTCCGAGAACCGCGATAGCTGTTATCTCAATTCAAAAACAGTCTGTTGATGCTGTCAGGGAATTAATTCAAAGGGCAACCATAGAACTGAAGAGAGAGTATGAAGGTATTGAAGAAGGTATCGAAACAACTCTTCAGTCCACCGCAACAGATAGAAAACCGGTTTCACAGGAGATCACTATCAGGATAATAAATCTGCTTCTCTCGATGCCTCACGGAGTTGAAAAAATGAGTGGAGTGGTTCCAGGACTTGTTGAAACCTCTGTAAACATGGCTATCGCTTCAATGAAAGAGGACAGATTTATTCTTGAATTCGCAGCAAGAAGCCCTATGGACAGCGCCAAACAGGCACTTGCCGCCAGAGCTGCAGCAATCGCTGAGCTTGCCTTCTGTGATTTCAGGGCAGGTTCCGCCTATCCCGGATGGATGCCCGATTCAAATTCCGCACTGCTGACAAAAATAGCAAATATCTATAGGGAAGTTACAGGCAATGAACCAGTTATAGAAACAATTCATGCCGGTCTCGAATGCGGGATTATCGGTGACAGGATTGCCGGAATGGAAATGATTTCCATGGGACCTAATATAAGAGATGTTCATATTCCAGGGGAGAAGGTCAGTATTTCATCGCTTCAGCGGTTCTGGATATTTTTCAAATCGGTAATGGAATTTCTTGATTAAGGAAAGTGTCTGTCTTCGTCCAGATTATTAAGACCTTGCAACGATTCCTAGCATCCTCCGTATTTGAGCGCAGGATGACAACTACGGCCACACCGCCAAGACCGATAAGCCAAAGAAAGCCGGTGATGGATAAACAGGTCGCAATCCGACCGAGCCGGAGTGATCGAGAATCCTGGCAGGTCAGAATATCATATCGGCATTTACGACTACATTGGCTCCAATAACAAGTCCGGTATCAGATACCTCACTGTGATCCTGCCGGATCATACCTACAAACAGCCTTCCCTCAACAAAAACATCCTCTGCTACCCTCCTGCCGAAAGTTGCCATACCCGCAGGACCTGAAAGAGTGCCGTACTCGTTAAAGGGTGTTCCAAGCAGGAAAAGACCGAATCCTCCGCCTACAGACCAGGCTTCAGACGGGTACCATGTTGCCATAATAGCCGTCACTGAACTGGCTGCGAGGGGATCGTCACCCCAGAAACCCTGAGTGTTGAACCATGCGGTTGTGTTGTCCAGTGTAAATGCACACTTCACTGATCTTACCAGAACCCCCATGGACAGGTTTGTCACACCTGCGTTGAAACCCTCCCACTCACCGCCGTGCCAGTGGGTTTGAGCTCCGTCGCGAATCCATGTTCCTCCCTGATGTATCTGAAGACCGAGACCTGCCCCAACCCGAAAGAACGGCGAGATATTGGCCCTGGAACCATGTACTCTGTTAAAACCCTGAACCTCTGAGGCGCTTTCCTCATCAGGCACCAGAACCTCTGAAGTGGTTTCCTCCGGTGCGGTATCCTCAGCTGGTGCTGTATCCACTTCCTGAGCGAACACTCCAATGGAAAGAACAAGAAGAATGAGTAAATATTTCATTGTATAAGCCCCTTTACGTAAGAAGTATTAACGGTATCAAAATTTTTCAAATAGTAGTATACTGCAATCCAGCATGAAATGTAAATCGGAGGAGAGAAGACCTGGAATCCTCTTACAGTTCCGGGTATTCAAGAATGCGCCTGATAAAGGGAGGTTATATATTCTACTTCCAGCAGTGTTTTGTGTCCCTGTCGCTGAATTTTATACGATGAAGGCCATTTTCGGAAATTGCATATAGAGGGGAATTTATGTTTGTGGGATTACATCAGATATGGATACTTACAATACTGAGTACTATGCTGATAGTTACCAGGGTCGGTGCTGAACAGATTCAACCGGATGTTCTGGACAATATGGGCTTCGAAGTGATGGATGATGACAGCCTGATGCCGATTAGCTGGACCTTTGGAGGTCAGGGCTACTCCGGGTGCTGTGATTCCCTGATCATCTACAGCGGGACACGCTCCTTCAGAATAGACTACATAGACATAGAGCCGGCAGAAGATTACGGTTTTATCGGTGGTTACATCCCTTTCATTTTTGAGGAAGAAATAATTACACTCAGTGGTTGGTTTCGCACAGTTAATGTGCGAGAAGACGGTTATGTAGGTATGTATCTCTACCTGTACGATAAGCATGGTAACCCGGAGTCCAGGAAAAACATTTATCTGGAGAACCTTAATGGATCTACGGAATGGCATCAATTAGAGGTAAGTATTGAGAACAGTCGCTTTGGTTACGAACTGGAATTGGGTGTGTTTCTATACGGAACAGGAACGATATGGGTCGATGATCTTGAACTCCTGCTGGATGATAAGCCAGTTTCCGAGGCTATGCCGCGTATCCTGCCCGGTGCGGAACTGGATCATGAATTCGACACAGGATCGGGTCTTGAATTAACCGAAGTTAATGACTTCCAGCTTGAGTCACTTGTTCTTCTGGGGAAAGTGTGGGCTTTCCTGAAATACCACCATCCACAAATCGGAAGGGGGGATGTGAACTGGGACTACGCTCTCATGCGGGTTCTTCCCTACGTACTTGACGCTGCCACAGAACCTGAGAGGCAGCGATCACTCCTGGATCTGATAGAGGGTCTTGAGCCTGTCTCAGTTCGTATATGCTCGTTGCCCTCACCTGATGAGATCCGTCTGAGTTCGAATCTTGATTGGATCAACGGTCCCGAAGTTAATCCTGAACTTGCAGCTTCGCTCTGGAATATCTACAATGGGCGTTTTCAGGGGGAACACTACTATGTCCGAGGAAAACCATTCTCCTACTTCAACGAGTGTGAATACGAAGATATGGACAAACCGGATACAGGATTTCGGTTGCTGGCTCTATACAGATACTGGGGGATCATTGAGTACTTCTTCCCATACCGTTATGCCATTGACGGTGACTGGGACGATATGCTCAGGGAATATATCCCTGCCTTCATAGAAGCTGATGATCCTCTTTCCTATCAGCTTGCCCTTCAGAAACTCATTGTAGGCATTTGCGATTCACACGCTATCATAGTGGATGAACCTGATGCTCTCCGTGAGTTTTTCGGCAATTTCTGCATTCCCCTTCGTCTGGTCTATATTGAAGATCAGTGGGTCGTTGACGGATACACTCACGAGTCTGCTGTTTTATCCGGTATTGAGTTTGGCGATGTGATTATTGCCGTTGATGGCCAACCTGTCACAGAAAGGGTGGAGCAACTGTATCCATATACAACCGGATCAACTGAAGCCTCCCGATACGAGAGACTCGGCCGCAATCTGCTCAGGGGTGATAATACGGAGACCGTTACTCTCACTGTTCAGAGGGGCGATGACACGCAGGTTGTGACAGTACAGAGCGTAGAATGGGAGGAAGTGAACCCGGAACTGGCCGAAACACCGGCAGTAGGTGAAGGTGTGTACACAATTATGGATAATGGAACCGCTTATGTATACACAGCTATGCTCAAATGGAACGAATTGGATGCAATTAAGGAAGATCTGAGAAAAGCGGACAATCTGATTCTGGATCTTCGTGATTACCCGGGTGGATTCGTGATATACGATGTAGCTGATTTTATACTACCTGAAGAAACAGTTTTTGCTGACTTTACTTATTCGGATTACTGCAATCCCGGCACTTTCGTCTGGGCAGAACCTGTTTATGCCGGAGGAGGGGATTCCCTTGCTTTTGAAGGCAAAATCGCAATCCTTATTGATGAAGGCTCCCAGAGTTTAGCCGAATTTTCTGCTATGGCCTGGAAACTTGCGCCGCAGGCACGGGTATTCGGCAGCCCAAGCTCAGGAGCAGATGGTGATGTGGCGTTTGTGTCGCTGCCTGGCGAAGTACGGACACGTTTTTCAGGTCTTGGAGTCTACAACCCCGATAGAAGCGAGACCCAGAGGGTTGGCATACTGCCCGATGTGCTGGTCAGGCCCACCATCGAAGGTATGCAGTCAGACCGTGATGAGGTGCTTGAAGCAGCGCTGGAGTGGCTGTCATCAACTGAATCCGAGGAGTAACCGGTTCTTTATCTCAGATACATTGATAAGGCTATCCGTGAGTAATTTACATAAGATTCAGCAGGGAATTGGTTATTCCTTCAATTCCGAATTCTCAATTATTCAATTACTACAAAACGCTGTGTTGCTCTGAACGTTCCTGCTTCCATCCTGACGAAGTAGATGCCAGGTCTGAGATCACTCAGTTGTACTTCCTGCTGACCGGCAGAGAACTCACTGTTAACTGGATTGCTTATTAACCTTCCGGTAATATCAAAGATGCGTAATTGAACCATGCAGGTTTCCGGAATAGAAAATTCCAGTTTCATCAATCCTGCTGAAGGATTTGGTATAGCACCATAAAGGATATAATCGTCAACGGTTGGATCAATCGCAATTCCGGTAGGACTCCAGGTAATAGTAATATCTTCAAGGGCTGGTGAAACGGATGGATCGGACCTTTCAATAAGGACTCTGTACTGGAAGTAACTGTCGTTATCGTTGAGAATTCCTTCCAGGCTGCATGGTGCTGTTAATGTGTCGGACCAGTTTCCCATATCTTCCGGGTCGTCGGAAGACCGAACCAGGAATGCAAGAGCGCATCCTGCAGGAACATCAGCAGTCCAGTCTATGTATTCCCAATAAGGATTTTCATCGATATCAAGAATAGAGGATTCAAGCCAGCCTTCGAAAGATGGCCCGACAAAGTCAATCCAGTATAATTCAGTATCACCAGACATGGATGCCCATCTACTGATAGCGTCCGTGTAACCGTTCTCATCTATATCTCCGGCAGACCAGCATCCTATTCCACTCGAAGCACTCCAGAAAGTGTGCCGCTCCCATGTCATAGCATTACCACTGATGTTCTCGTACCAGACCAATATATCTGGATAGCGTTCACAGCCCAGAACATCCATGTCGCCATCACAATCAATATCCATTGATACTGCTGGCTTTGAGGTGCCGGATAATTCGAATATTTCCATCTGCTCCCAGTTGTTTGCCGAACCATCGGTATTAAGAAACAGTTCCAGGTTGAAATGAGTATGGCTATAACCAGTCAGGAGATCTATATCTCCATCAAGATCCCAATCATATGGCAATCCGGATCGTGTGTTATGATATCCGGCAATGATAGAATGAGTGGTCCAGGTTCCCTGATTTACCTGTTCAATCCAACCCAGACGACTTGGAAGCAATCCATCCCCACAGAAGATATCTGTATCACCATCCCCGTCTGCATCTGCTGCCCTTAACCAGCTTGGATAACCGAAGTATCCGGTTTGATAAACAGTAGACCAATCATGTCCGAATCCATCTACATTCTCAAAGATAATGACTGTTCCCTGACCCTTCGCACAACCAATCGCATCAAGGTCGTCATCTCCGTCAATATCAGCATGGATTATCCTCCATGCCCAGTCATAACCAAGAGCTATTGGATAACCCTGCCAGGAATCGCCAACTCCATCCAGGTTCTCATAGTAGTAGAAGTCATCACCCGATGAGATCAGGAAATCAATATCCCCATCAGCGTCCAGATCGACTGGATCCAGGCAGTATGTTTCGTAGTACGTCACTGGAAATGAGTGAGTAATCCATTGCTCACCTGACCCGTCAACATTCTCCATCCAGAATACTGAGTCTACTGGAGTATCACTGAAAGCAACATCGATATGACCATCACCATTAACATCACAGGCAACTGCATATCTTATCAGCATTTTACCCAATACTAAAAAGTGAGACTCTTCATCTTTTGGACTTGTTCCCAGCATCAATGAACCTGGATTAGTTGGACAAATCCCCGAACTTGAACAAAATTGGTCACTCCAGACCAGGTTTGGTCCGGGAACTCCGGATCCTCCAGACCAGTCTGTCTGAGTTGCTGAATCCGCAATGGAAAGAGAGAATGGAATAATGACAAGAACAGCCATGAGTACTTCTGTCATTCTCATGAATGCACCTCCTTTAAGCAAGATTACAAATGAATCTGTCTTTTACAGCCGAAAGGCTGCTGGATATGATGTGCAACACTGAAGAATGAAGGGCTGGCCAATCGGCCTTATTTATAATAATAACAGCCAATGATATTTTTTGTCAATACCTATTAAACTGAATAGTGAAGCGATTCTCTGCAGTTTCGAAGGAAAGTAATATCGTAGAAATATTTCCTCTGGAACGCGACTTCGCGGGGAGGCTTTTCGACATTCCCCATAATGCATAATTGCGAGATCTGACCTTAACAGAGATTGACATTTGAACATTTGCTCATATATTCAAATATAGTTACATGGAGGTCAGACAGATGGAATTCATAAATACCGTATGGAGCACAATTCGGGCACTTGCTCCGTCGCTCATATTCGGTCTGCTGATTGCCGGAGTTCTGCATGTGTTTGTCAAGAAGGACAGGATATCCTCTCATCTTGGCCGACCGGGGTTCAGAAGCAGCATGAAAGCGGCTCTTATCGGTGTTCCGCTTCCTCTATGTTCGTGCGGTGTTCTTCCAGCTGCTCTTGGTCTCCGGAGGGATGGAGCTTCCAGGGGTGCAGTCACATCATTCCTTATCAGCACTCCTCAGACAGGTGTTGATTCCATAGCGGTTACATGGGGAGTGCTGGGATGGCCTGTGGCACTCGCAAAGGTTATAGCGGCTTTTCTGGCGGGAGTGATCGGCGGGACGATCGCGGATAAAACAGGGAATGGACTCGAGAACGCCGGAACGGCAATAGGTTGTTCCGAGATCGAAACCGGCTCCATTCCTTACAGAATATGGAATTACTTCTTTGGGTCGATATTCAGGGATATCTACAGGTGGCTTGCACTGGGAATAATCGTATCAGCGCTGATAACCACATTTCTTGAACCGGGTCAGCTTTCCGAATACACTGTCCTCGAAGGTCCGCTGGGTCTTATTGCCGCTCTGGCTATAGGCATCCCGCTGTACGTCTGTTCAATTGCATCCGTTCCCATTGCAGCAGGTTTGATCTATGCCGGTTTTCCAATTGGAAGCGCGCTGGTCTTCCTGATGGCCGGACCGGCAACAAACGCTGCAACAATGGGAGCAGTTCGGAAATCACTTGGAACAAGGGTTTTCCTTATCTACATTCTGACTGTTATCGGAGTGAGTCTTGCAGCGGGTGGAGTTCTGAATTCACTGAATATTTCACTGTCAGGAATTCATCATACCGGACATTCAATGAATTCAATAACTTCATCTATGACGACAGGAACTGGAATTCTGCTCGTTACGGGCATAGCATGGTTTGCTGTAAATGACATTCTCAAATATCTAAGGAAACTTTCACTGAATGATAAAGCTGATTCCGTATTTCAGATTAAGATTGAGGGTATGGGATGCACAAGCTGCGAGATGAAAGTGACAAACGCTCTTTCAGAGCTTCCAGGTGTTCTGGGTGTGACTGTATCCGCTTCGGATGGGAATGCATTACTCAACATTGACAGAAGCGGGGATTTCAATCCTGTGATGGCTGTCAGGGCAGTAGAAGAGGCGGGATATACTGTCAGAGAGGAGCGTTATGTCTGATACAGCAACCGGTAGTGGAATCAGGAGACCTGATCCTGAGGAACTTCTGTTGCTTGCGGAGCTTTTCCACCAGATGTCTGATTCTACAAGGCTCGGACTTCTTATAAGTCTTCAAGGTGAGGAAACATGCGTCTGTGAACTGGCTGATCAATCGGATGTGAGCGTATCAGCCGTTTCACACCAGCTTCGATCGCTGCGAACCGCAAGGCTCGTTATCGGAAGAAGAGAGGGAAGGCACATCTACTACAGTCTTGCTGACGATCATGTCAGAGCACTTGTATCCATTGGTCTGGAGCATGTGCGGGAGTAGAGCGGGTTATCGTAGTATATCCGCTGTCAGGTTCCTGTAGATCCTGAACCGCAGTCCCCCGAGGTGTCTGCCGCCATACCATCTCGCAACAACCACAAGGGTGTTCACGGCATTCTTTATGCGCATTATTTCCAGTATGCAGTTTCCAGCGCCGTTCTCTCCACCGTCATTCTTTACCTCCCGAATTGAATCGCTGTACTTCAGGCGGAGAGCCCAGCTGATATGAGAAGCCTTATGAAGGCGGTGACCGGATGAAAGTTGACTTATAATGTCGGGAACATCATCCGGATTATTACACGGAACTGTAAAAGCCTGGAATCGATCTTTTCCCTGTATCAGCTTTTTTCCGACTCTTGTGCTTCTGGATAATTCTTTCATCTGAATTTCAGTGACCGCGCGAAGAGACATTCAGGGTCGATGATCCGCCGGATCGTTTCCATTCCATCAATTTCCCTGTCGGTATACATAAGGTGCAGTAAATCGATTTTCAGTTTTCCAAGGCCATGTTCCGCGGAAACCGTTCCCCCCATTTTAACAGCTGCTGCAGCGATTTCACGCATTGCCTCCTCAGCTAGCGCAAGTTCCCCCAGGTTGTGCGGCAGCGCGTTTGCGTGTATATGCCCCTGTCCCGCATGTCCGAAAATGACAAAAGGCAGGTTCTTCTCTTCCAGAATGCTCCTTGTTCTCAAATAATACTCCTTGAGTTTTGATGGTTCCACTGCTCCATCCGAACCCAGTTTGTGGATGGATGGACACTCCCTTCTCGCTTCCGAAATCATTTGATTTACTGATTCCGGCAGAGCATGCCTGAAATCGCGTATTTTCTTTTGTTCGGAAGGCTCAAAACCACCCCATGCGGTCTCTGAGCTGACATTCGAATTTTCCAGAATCTCATCCATCTTGATAAGCACTTCATCCAGCTGGTTGTCATTGTACGCTTCTGCTCTTAGAAGAAGCGCGCAATGAGCATTCTCAGGAGGGAGAGGGAAGTCTCCCGGATGAGACCGGATGAAATCGATGCAGCGGTCATCCATCATTTCTATTGCTCTTATTCTGAGCGAATCATCGGCATTGAACAGATTTTCAAACAGATTCCAGAAGGATGTGAAATCCTCGGGGAAGACCGTCAGATCAAACAGGAAAGACGGAACCGGAGCAAGCTTGAGCCAGGCTCTGGTTATAAGTCCCAGAGTGCTCTCAGAGCCGATAAACAGATCAACCAGATCCATATCGGGATGCATATAATACCCGGCAGCGTTCTTTGGCGGCTGTTTTCTACTGAGTTCCGGCAGAATCAGGGTTCCGATATCAGGGTGTCTGCAGGTTAAACCTTCAAATCTGTACTGATTCCTTTCTATCTCCAGAAGTTTTCCAGAGGGGAGAACAAGTTCGAGCTTTCTGATCCATTCTCTTGTTGAGCCGTAGAGAAAACTGTCTGCGCCCGATGCATCCGTGGCGATGGTACCGCCGATAGAAGCGGTATCTTCGGTCGGATCCGGCGGGTAGAAGAATTCCCCGTCTGTGGATGAAACGAATCGGTGGAGTTCCTCGATCGTTACTCCTGCTTCGGCTGTAATCAGCCCATCATCATATTCCATCTTTTTTAAGGATGATGTTGAGACAACCGCGCCTCCTTCAGGCAGTGCGCCCCCTGCGATTCCTGTTAGTCCTCCCGAGACCGTGATTGGAACTCTGTTCTTCGCGGAGTTGCGTACAAACGCCTGTACTTCTTCCGCAGTTTCAGGCCAGACAGCTTTGTCGCACCATGCTCCGGGCAGGTTGGATTCATCTGTGAGTATATTCGCACATGAATCCTCAATATTCTCTTTTCCCGTAATTGATCTCATCTGATCCTGTCATCAGGAATGTTTCATTCCAGGTCGGGGTTACTACTCCAGGAACCGGTTGTATAATTCATACTATAATGAATTGATTTTCTGCAGGTTTTCTTCTGCTTTATGAAAGGTTTCTGAATTATGGGTGAAACATTCGCGATGAAAATCCTTGGCCGTGCTGTCGGGAAAAAGGTTCTGGAGGGGGAGATCATATTCGTGGAACCTGACTATGTGCTTACGCACGATAACAGTTCTGCGATAATCGGAAAATTCGAAGCAACAGTCCCGGGCAGTAAAGTACGATATCCGGAAAGACTTGCCATTGTTCTTGATCATGTCATTCCCGCTGCTTCAAGCAAGAATGCCGCCGGTCACAGGAAAATCAGGACATTCGTCCAGGAGCAGGATATCAGACATTTCTACGACATCGGGACTGGTATATGTCACCAGGTCATGCCGGAGATGGGGCTTGTTAAACCCGGATCAATTGTTGTAGGCAGTGACAGTCATACTTGTACTTACGGCGCATTCAACTGTTTCGCGACAGGCATAGACCGGACTGAGGCAGCAGGTATCTGGATAACCGGTAAAACATGGTTCAAGGTACCTGAAACGATAAATATTGATATCACCGGCGGTTTTACTGCCGGAGTTACTGCAAAAGATCTTATTCTTACGATTATTGGTGATATCGGCGCCGGCGGGGCTAATTATATGGCTGTGGAATTCAATGGTCCCGCGGTAGCCGGTTTGAGGATCTGCGATAGAATGACAATTGCTAATATGGGAATCGAAATGGGTGCCAAGATTGCTGCATTCCCGACCGATTCGGTAACTAACAGATACCTGGAAACCATAGGAGTTGACATTAGCGCGGCACTCTGGAGTGATCACAATGCGAAGTACACTAAGTTGTTTGAATATGATCTTGCGGATATCGTTCCTGTGGTTGCCTGTCCGCACCAGGTTGATAATGTGCTTCCGATTCAGGAGCTTCAAGATATCGGAATAGATCAGGTTTTTATCGGAACATGCACGAATGGACGCGTGGAGGATTTTCAAGCCGCGCTTTCAATCCTGCGGGGTCATACCGTTCACAGCGATGTTCGACTGCTTGTCGGTCCTGCGTCCAGAAAAGAATACCTGAAAGCTATGCAGATGGGACTTATTCAGGACTTTGTTGAAGCCGGAGCGGTGATTCTTCCTCCGGGTTGCGGTCCCTGTCTTGGTGCTCACCAGGGGGCTCTGGCACCTGACGAGAAGTGTCTGTCAACAGCAAACAGGAATTTCAAGGGTCGAATGGGGGAGAAGGATGCCGAGATTTACCTCTCCAGCCCGGAGACAGCTGCAGCATCCTCCATAACCGGCAGAATCACAGATCCCAGGGAGGTGCTGTAATGCAAGTGTTTTGTTACAGGCAGAATGATATCAACACCGATCTGCTCTTCCCGGGTAAATACACATATACCTGCTCCACAGGTCCTGAGATCCGCGAGCATCTGCTTGAGGATCTTGATCCCGCATTCGCGGAGTCAGTAGAATCCGGAGATATCATAATTGCGGGAGATAATTTCGGATGCGGATCCAGCAGAGAACAACCATCTCTTGGCCTTCGATATGTTGGAGTGAAAGCGGTTATAGCCAGGTCATTTGCGAGAATATTCTACAGAAGTGCGATAAATCAGGGGCTTCTTCTTGTACAGAGTCCTGAAGCTGTTGAAGCCTATAATGAAGGAGACGAGGTCGAAGTTGATCCTGCGGGCGGTATAATAAAAATAGGAAACAAAGCATTTGATTTTCCCGCTCTTCCACATGAAATGCTCTCGATTCTTGCTGATGGCGGATTGCTGAATCATATCCGGAAAGAATTCTCAGGAGGAGATAGATGATGAAGCTGACCCTGGTTGCAGCAATACTCAGTGTTCTTATGTCAACTGTATCCGATACTTCTGCATCTGACGGGATTTCCGTCAGCGCAGGTCCTATGATCTCAAATCTTGAGCCTTTGGATGATGACTATGGAGAAAGATTTCTGACACCGGGAACTACAGTAGGTCTTGCTGTAGATATCGATGCTCCTGGAATACTGGACTTCAGAGTATCGGGTGAGTATTTCTGGAAGGATTCCGGTCCGGCTGAATGGGATGGTGAACTCAGTGCTTTTCTCATTTCCATCATGCCGCTCGCAAGTTATCATTTAATGAAGGATTTTTCAGTCTTTGCCGGAGCCGGAGGAGTATATATCACTGGTAAGTACAGCGGTTCTGATGAATTCGGGGAGTACGTTGAAGCTGATGGAAGTGCTGCAGGTTTTTCTTTCGCGATCGGCGCTGAGGTCGTCCTTGTGGGACCGATATCGGGAAGACTGGAATACAGACATTGCTTTGCTGACCTGAAGACAGATAACGCAATTATTGATGAAGTAGAATCAACTGTCTATCCTGCTGCGGAAACGGATCTGAGCAACTCGCAGTTCTGCATCACATTTCCAGTCAGTATTTTCGGAAGTGAGGAGTCTATCTTCTGAGATTGTTGACGTTTTTCATGCTAACCGTTAATATCTCTTGTTTCGGAGCCGGCGTAGCTCAGCTGGCAGAGCAGCGCATTCGTAATGCGCAGGTCAACGGTTCGATTCCGTTCGCCGGCTCCAGTCATTTTTTCAGGGATTATATATGAAACCGATTATTAGTGGTTCCGGCATCAGGGGTATATTCGGCAGATCTCTGACTGTCAGGAATGCTGCAGAATTCGCTTCCGCTTTCGGCGTCCTCGCAGGCAGAGGGAATATCGTTATCGGGCGAGATACGCGAAGAAGCGGCCCCGCAGTTGAAGCCGCTGTATCAGCAGGTCTTATGGCCGTTGGATGCAATCCTCTTCATCTGGGAATTGTTCCAACACCAACTGTTCAGCTTGAAGCAATGGATGATTCTGTCCGTGGGGGCATCTCTATCACATCCAGCCATAATCCAGGGGAATGGAACGCTCTGAAACTTATTGGTTCTGATGGTGTTTTCCTTCGAGGTGATGATAGAACCAGATTGATGAACATACTTGATGAAGATGTTAACTGGGTCGATTACAGGTCTGTAGGAATTCCTTCTGACCGTCCCGGATCCATAGAGCGGCACATTGAAACGATACTCGATATTCCCTGGATAGTATCGCAGGGGAAACGTTTTAAGGCTGTTCTTGATGTTACCGGCGGAGCGGCTGCCGAATTTGCAGTCGAACTTATGGAGGAACTTGGTATCGACTCTGTTGTTATCAATCCATTCATGACGAAGGAGGGTGATTTCCCCAGAGTTGCCGAACCGAATATTGACAGCTTGAAACAGCTGTCAGAAGCGGTTATCAGAGAGAACGCGGACATTGGATTTGCCTTTGATCCGGATGGGGACAGACTCGCGCTGATAGATGAGAACGGCAGAATTATCGGTGAGGATTATACTGTTGCCCTTGCAATAGATTATGTACTTGCTTCAAGACCTGGAAATGCTGTTGTTAATCTCTCTACTTCCAGGCTTGCTGAAGATGCCGCAGAAAGACATGGCTGCCGAGTATTTCGCAGTCCTGTAGGAGAGGTGAATGTTGTCGAGGAAATGGAAATGCGGGACGCCCTGATAGGCGGCGAGGGGAATGGAGGAGTAATCGACAGGATCTGTCATTCGGGGCGTGACAGCGGCGTTGCAATGGCCTGCGCGATATCATTCCTCAGAAGCAATCCGGGAGCGACCATCGGATCCTGGGTTGACAGTTTTCCATCCTATGCGATGTTCAAATATAAGATCCCTCTGATCGGGGAATTTGATCGGGCAATCGAAGGCTTCGAGAGGGAGTATGGTCAGGCTGATGATATCCGTGATGGTCTATGGTATGTGAGAGAGAAAGGCTGGATGCATATTAGACCATCCGGTACTGAACCCGTGGTCAGATTTATCGCGGAGAACGCGAACAGAGATGCTATTGAAAAGGATTTTCGGTCTTTCAGGGGAGTAATGGAGAAAATATGTGTGGAATAGTCGGATATGTTGGCAGCGAACCCGCGAGAGAAGTACTCCTTGCAGGGTTAAAACGTCTGGAGTACCGGGGCTACGATTCAGCGGGATATTCCCTCCAGCTGCCCGATGAACTTGTTTGCATGAAATGCCAGGGACGCGTAAGCGAACTTGAAGCAATCGATCCTGGAAACGCCGCATCATCTACAGTAGGAATTGCTCATACACGGTGGGCAACACACGGAGAACCATCCTATAAGAACGCACATCCTCTTTCTGATGAAGCGGGCAGGATCTCCGTGGTTCACAACGGGATCATAGAGAATTTCAAGGCTCTCAGAAAAGAACTCCAGAAAGAAGGAGTTCACTTCGAAACAGATACGGATTCAGAAATACTACCTATGCTGATAAGTCAGGAAGTCGGTAAGGGTAAGGATCTTTTCACTGCCGTGAAGGATGCGCTTGCGCGGGTACACGGTACTTACGGTATTGTAGTTCTGTCTGCGGATGAACCCGATACTCTCGTTGCTGCCCGCTACGGAAGCCCTCTTGTCGCCGGTATCGGTGACGGTGAGTATTTCGTGACCAGCGACGTAGCCGCGATTGTTTCCCATACTCGTGAAGTTATCTACCTTGAGGAGGGCGAGGTTATAAAAATAGATCTTAAGGGTATATCATCTGATAACGGGCACTCATCGCTCATTCGTGAGAGGATTGAGTACGTTGACTGGGATATCACTGAAATTGAGAAGGATGGATACACCCACTTCATGCTCAAGGAGATATACAGTCAGCCCGAGTCCCTCTCGAATGCATTCAGAGGCAGGCTTGATCTTGAACAGGGCACAGCTCATCTCGGCGGATTGAACATGTCAGAAGAAGAGATGCGATCGATTGACAGAATAGTCATAACTGCCTGTGGTACTTCCTGGCATGCCGCGCTGATCGGAAAGTATCTGATAGAAGCACTTTCCAGAATACCAGTGCAGGTGGAGTACGCATCAGAATTCAGATATAGAGATCCTGTTCTGACACCCGGCACTGTGATGATAGTTATCAGTCAGAGTGGTGAGACAGCAGACACACTTGCAGCTCTCCGACTGGCCGCAAAGAGGAAATGCAGGACTCTTGGTATTGTAAATGTTGTAGGCTCAACTATCGCTCGGGAGACTGATGCCGGAGTATACATTCATGCCGGTCCGGAGATCGGAGTTGCTTCCACAAAGGCTTTCACTTCGCAGGTTATGGTGCTCAGTCTGATTTCTCTCGCGTTTGGCCGGGCAAGGAACATTCTGAACAGGAAGCAGGGATTGGAATTCACTCGGCAGATCATAGCCATACCGGAGAAAGTAGCGAAAATCCTGGATAACTCCAGTGAAATAGCGGAAATAGCCAGAGAATTCACATACGTTAATAATTTCCTCTATCTGGGGCGGGGAGTTAACTACCCGGTCGCGCTTGAGGGCGCATTGAAGCTCAAGGAGATATCCTACATTCATGCGGAAGGGTATCCCGCGGCTGAGATGAAACATGGCCCAATTGCTCTTATCGATGAAATGATGCCTATTGCGGTTATTGCCGTAAAAGGTGCCGCATATGACAAAGTGATTTCGAATATTGAGCAGGTTAAAGCAAGGCATGGCAGAGTACTGGCAATTGCCACAGATGGAGATATCGATATTGAATCGGTTTCCGACTGGGTGATACGGGTACCTGAAACGTCTGATATGCTTGTGCCGCTATTGACAGTGATTCCTCTGCAGCTTCTGTCATACCACATTGCGGTAAGCAGGGGATGTGATGTTGACAAACCCAGGAATCTGGCCAAGAGCGTAACGGTGGAATAATTCTGAATCTCCTGAATGGAATACCCCTCCGGCTTCAGGATCTGTTAACGCTTTTCAGACGATTACTTTTCAGATCATGGGTTTTTCTCAGATTCTTTGGAAGACGGCTTTATAACAAATGGAATGATGACAGCGTTTTTTTCTCCGCTGCCGCTATTTCATTCAATGTTCTGATAACAATTCTGCCGCTTGGATTGATGATTCTGATGTTAAGCGGGATTGCGCTTCAGAAGGATGTCGAACTGCAGCGTGGGTTGCAGAACTGGCTTGATACCGCGAATCCCCTTATTCCTGTCTCTACAAGAAATGAAATCGAGGGTGCAATATCTTCAGGAAATGCCGGTATTCCGGGAATAGTCGGTTTTCTCTTTCTTCTATGGCTTGTAAGCAGACTGTTCGGCACTATTCGAACAGCGTTTGATAAGATCTTCGAAGTTCCAAGAGGACGGAATGTCGTTCTGGGAAAGCTGTATGATTTTGTCCTTGCGCTTCTCGTGGCGGTCTGTTTTATCTCAGCGGTTATCTTTTCCACAATGGCTAGGCTGGTCGTTGACAGTCCGCTTGGCGATATTGTATCACACTGGCCACTTATAGGACACCTTACCGGTGGAGGAATGGCTCAGATTCTCGGTATCACATTTACAATGCTGCTCTTTTTCACTCTCTTTATGGCTGCTCCGAACAGGAAAATGGGCAAAGGTCAGGTATTTCTCGCTACTTTAATCGCAACCGTATTCACCGGGCTTGGAACTCAAATATATATGTGGGTGATCGGTAATCCCGGATGGGGAGTAGTCTACGGATCAATGGCCAGACTTATGGCAACGTTCTTCCTGCTTTACTGGGAGTGCGTGATTCTTCTTGGAGCGGCAGAAGTAAGTCAGATCGTACACGAATGGCGAAAAGTAGCTAGTGTCATGTCAAGTGTCAAATGATGTATCCTGCTCGTTCTTTGACGCTCCTGCGGCGTTGCGGATTCAGTTACATAGCTCTGCTATGCTCCCTCACCCACGCCTTGCAGGAACGCCAAATAACTTCGCAATTTTACAGCATCTGACACTTGACATGACACCAACCATGAGCAGAGTGAGGCAGGTTTCGGGTTAATTCTGATTTTCAGACATTGAAGAGAATCTCTATTATGTCACCATCCTGAACCACATAATTCTTGCCTTCAATCTGCAATTCACCCCTGTCTTTCAGCATTGCTCTATCAGGAAACTCATGATAAAGTTCGTAGGGCATTACAATTGCTCTTATGAAACCTCTGGCGAAATCAGTGTGAATGCTTCCTGCTGCTTCAGGAGCTGTCGCCCCTTGTCTTAAGGGCCAGGCCCTGACCTCATCTTTTCCGATTGTATAGAAAACTATGAGATCGAGTGCGGAATAGCTCTCTCTGATCAGGCGGGAAAGACCACTTGAGGAGTAGCCCAGTGATTCCAGGAATTCCTGCCGGTCATCATTTTCAATAGCAGTCAGCTCAAGTTCAAGACCTGCATCTATTGGAAGAATGGAAGCCCCATGAGACAATACTGCTTCGTGAAGAGCATCTTCGGGGGTTACAGGTTCCCCCATCCTGTTTGGAACAACGAGAAGCGGTTTTAGAGATAGTGGAGCGTATGGAGAGAGCAGATCGAGTTCATTACTATCAAAACTTACTGTTCTGAGCGGTTGATCTGTTTCCATATGCGCGAGTATCCGCTCAAGAAGAATCGCTTCTCTGGATTTGCCCTTGCTTTCCTTGCGCAATCGCGCGAGTCGTTTTTCTGTGATTTTCATATCAGAGAGAATGAGTTCGGACTCTATCTCTGAGAAGTCCGCTACAAGATCACCCAGAGCGTAATTATCAAGAACAGCAGCTAGAACGGCAGCGTTTCTCATGATTGCCATATTCCCGGGAGAAAACGAGGGTGAAGGGACATCGTAGAATACCACTGTAGCGTTTACTTTTTTCTCAGGTATATGAACAGTTGTAAGATAATCGAGCCTTTCATCTGGTACCTGAACAGTGAGCGGTTTGCCGGTGTCAGCATCTGAGGATCCCGCAAGAGCTTTAAAAAGAGTTGATCTGCCGCAACCGGGTTTTCCTGCAAGAGCGATTTTCATGTTACCTTCTCTTTGCTTTATTCGGTGAAAACCCTCACCTTGTCACCATTGGCGCTGTCAACATCGACCTGTAATTCTCTGAGTGCTTCGATAAGCTCATCACCGGAAAGCTCTGAGATTTGCGAAAGATCAAGTCCCGAATTACCTATCCTGGCGGCTGCATCACCGGGAATGAGCGCAGAAAGCTTGATACCAGTTTTTATAAGGCTCAGAGGCACTCTGACATTTACTTTGTCACCTTCTGCTGAATCAACCAGAACTCGAAGGTATTTTGGTGTTTTTCCTCTGCTGTCCTGATCCTTCTCAGAGCTCGATTCGTCAATGTCGTTGTCAGTATTCTGAAGTTTGGAGAGAAGCGCTGTAGCCTCTTCTACAGTGATCTTACCTTCCGAGAGCATTTCCAGAATCTTTTTCTGTGAACTGTTTTCCATTGTTCGCTCCTTTCACTTCATCCAGTCTAGATGAATTTAAAAAGAATATCTTCCTCACCGGTATTCACCCGTACTTCAGTTCCATGAAGACAGATAATCAGCATCAGAATTCTCCATGATTCACTGAGAAGACGGAAGATGTAGTTTCCAAATCCGCTGATTCTGGCCAGATATCCAATCATTGATGTAATGAGAATAAATGGCAGTAGGAGTATCCATATAATGAACCAGGGAATAGGAATGGGGAAGTTACGTATTCTAAGCAGAAGTATCCACGCAGGCATTCTAAAGGTTCTCCATTGCTTCTTTGAAGGAGATATCTCCCCGTTCGAGTTTATCGAGAATTGCGTTCTCCTGTTCATCCGGTACGTTCATGGTTGAATCAAGTCTTTTGATTACCTCAGCGATTCTTGCCCTGGCAGTAGGATAACTGACATTGAGTAAATCCTGTATCTTCTTGATAGACCCGAAACTATGCATGAAAGCTACAACAAGAGCCTGGTCGTCCGGTGGCAGCTGGGAGAGTATCGAGACGGTGAAATTACCCTCCATCCGTATTCCACAGATGGGGCACTCGCAGGCAATCGGTGTCATAGGTTTGTTGCAGTCAGGACACCTTGCATTTCCAATATCCATATTGAACCTCCTGAATGTTAAAGAATATATAATATATATTTTAGATTTGTCAAGAAATGATTTAATAAATCTTAATATTCTGTGTGACTGGCAATGATATGGTTCTTGACTCATTCTTCCCGTGGAGTTCTATTTCCGAAGAGTATTATGAGGGAGGGGCCATGAGTAGAATTGTTGCTGTAGTATTAGGAGGCGGAAGGGGTACAAGACTTTTTCCTCTCACTCGGGACAGGAGCAAACCTGCGGTTCCCATTGGTGGAAAATACAGGCTCATCGATATTCCAATCTCAAATTGTATCAATGATCGAATCAGACATATTCTTGTTCTAACACAGTACAACAGTGAGAGTCTGAACAGGCATGTCGCCCGGACATACAGATTTGACAGATTTTCGGAAGGTTTTGTATCCATACTGGCAGCAGAGCAGACGGAAGAAAACAGGGAATGGTTTCAGGGAACCGCTGATGCTGTCAGGCAGAGTCTGAAATACATCAGGAATCTCTGCCCTGATCTGGTGCTTATTCTGTCCGGTGACCAGTTGTACAGAATGGATTTCAACAGGTTCGCGGAATATCACATCAGAAATGGCTCTGATATTACAATCGCCACCAAGCCGGTATCAGCAATCGAAGCCCCGACACTTGGTATCATGAAAGTTGGACAAGACGGTGTCGTTACTGAATTCAGTGAAAAGCCGTCTCCGGTTGATTTGCCTCAGCTTAAGAGTACACAGAAAGGGCTGACAGATGAAATGCCATACCTTGGAAGTATGGGTATTTACATGTTTTCACCTGATGTGCTTGAGGAAGTTCTGGGGCGAGAACCTGATGTTATAGATTTCGGAAAAGAGATTATCCCTGATTCTATAAGTGAATTTAATGTATTATCCTATCCATTCAACGGATACTGGTCAGATATTGGAAGCATCAGCAGCTTCTTCCGAGCAAATCTGGATATGGCCGGGCCTGACCCCTGTTTTGACATGTATACTTCTTTTTCTCCCCTGTTTACACGGGCAAGAGCGTTACCAGGAGCGAGGATGGAGAACTGTGAAGTGGATAACACTATCATCTGCGATGCTTCAGATGTAAGCGGAGTAAAGCTGAGGAACTGCATAGTTGGGCTGCGGGGCAAGATTCGAAGCGGAACTGTGATGGAGAACTGCGTCTTCATGGGTGCGGATTACTGGGAAGGATATTATCGTGATCCAAGAAATACTGATAAAACCCTCCCTTTGCTCGGGATTGGCAGAGATTGCCTGATAAAGAACGCGATAATTGATAAAAATGCTCGAATTGGGGATCGATGCAGGTTGGAGAATTCCGAAGGTATAGTGGAATACTCTTCAGACCAATGCTTTATCCGAGAAGGTATAATTGTGATTCCAAAAGGTGCTGTGCTCGAGTCTGGTTTTTCGATCTAGCTCGAAAATACAATATATTGAGATATGTTTGATTTGCGATGATCTTGAAGAAATCGGTGGTAAGGTAGAAAGAAAATTCATCTAATCTATGATATTCATAAGTTATGAATATCATACTATCAATCATATTGAATATTATTGGCTTTTATTCTGTTTGACCAGGAGGTTTATATGAGAACCGGAATATTAGCGCTTATTGTACTCACTGCTTTTTCGTTTGCGAGCGATCCACGGATGACAGTGCTGACTGACGACGCAAGGTTGCTCATGAACGATTTTTGTGAAATATGGGCTTTCCCAGGAACTATAAACAAATACCAGTTCTGTTCGATAAATTCTATTTCAGTTGAAGGAATAGGAGATAATAATGATAAGTGGCAGCTGGGATGGTTCGGCGGAGTTATAAATTCCAGAGGAACAAGCTGGGGAGCTTTCTATAATCACAACAAGCATATTCTCGAGGTTCTCTACAATCCCGGCCGTTTTGGAATCATTGCTGGAGTGGATTATATAGAGAATGAAGCAACAGGGTACGGCCCCATAGAATGCATCAAGGATCAGTATTCGTTTTCAACCACTTTCGGAACAGAACTTGCGTTTCCATTCGAGTATTCCGACATTTCTCTCGGCGCTGAATACTTTTCAGTCAAATATAAAGCTGCCGAAACGTCCACAAAGATCACGGAACTTCAATTCAACGCTTCGCTCAGAGGGCATATGGATCATGCTTTCTTCAACCTGTTTCCTGTTTTCAGCGCTGACTTCTCGAAACTTGACATACAGGATTCCACTATCATCACCACCATAAGCGCGGATCTGGGTATTGCCACTAACAGAATGATTACGACGGAAACAAGATTGATTGCAGGGGCGTTCATAGGTGTGAATAATTCTTCCCCGGAAGATGGTGATAATGCATTGACCCTTGATCTTATCCACATTAAGGCCGGTATTGAGCAGAGAATAAACAGGTGGCTTATTCTGAGAGCAGGAGCTATCAGTGTAACCAACAGATTCAAAGATGGTGAAAAGGATGCTGTAGTCACTACGAGGGTTTCCAGCAGGTTCGGACTCGGATTTGAGATATCCAATTTTTCACTTGATGCCTGCATCAGCGAAGGTTTTCTGCATGATGGACCGTATATAATAAGTGGAACCCCTGAAGGGTTTCTTGGGAATCTGTCCTGTACGTACTACTTCTGAAGCACTGATCAGATCAGGAATGAAACGAATCGGGTCTGACTGTTGATTATTTAACGGTCAGACCCTGATCTCTATGATAGAGAGCTTTTAAGCCTCTTAGCCTTATTAGGGTGTATCAGCCGTTTTCTGCCGGATTTGTCAATGATACTCTGGGCTTTTTTGTAGGCTGTTTCCCTTTCCTCAGGGGTTTGCGCATCGCGAACGTTGCGGATGGCGCTTCTGAGTGTTCTCATTCTGCTGCGATTTCGTTTTGTCTTGACCGTATCGGTCTTGTGACGCTTGAGAGATTGCTTGCTCCTTGCCAAGAGGAGACTCCTTTCACAAATTATGTGGTATTTTGTATATACCCTAATACTATATTATCTGTCAGTAGGCGGCAAAACTAAGTGCTAAACCGATAGAAGTCAATCTTAACGAAGGAGATTACATTGAAATTCCTTATAACTTTGTTCTTAATTATCATATTTGTTCCCGCTGTTTCATCGGACAGACTGGTTCGGGTTCATGATGTTACTGCCGGTACTGTGCAGCAGCTGCTGGCTGACGGATACGATATAGCAGATGTAGATATCAGGCTCGGATACGCTGATCTGATGATTCCCGAGCGGGAGGTTGATCAGCTTTCTCTGCGTTTTGCAGATTATGAACTTCTTCCGAGGGAATGGGGTGAACTCCTTCCGGAGAACGCTAAAAATGCCGGAGAGTATTACAGCCCTGAGGAGAACTGGCTGTTCTGGTGCACACTTGCCGCAGACTATACGGATCTTGTCGATACACCGGTCACTATAGGCCAGTCATACCAGAGCAGAGACATATATATGATAAAGATGACCAGTCCTGTGGGAAGCGGATACAAGCCTCCGATTTATTTTTCGTCTCTCATCCATGCGCGTGAGCCCGGCAGTAATATAGTTCTGATTGATTTCGCCATGTGGCTGACCAGCAATTACGATGGAGGAGACACAAGAGCAGCCTGGATTCTTGACAACACCACTGTGTACTTTGTGCCGATAGCCAATCCTGACGGATACGAGTACAACATGCCGAACGGTGGAAACCAGCGGAAGAACATGAACTGGACAGACGGTGACGGAGTCGACCTCAACCGCAACTGGGGATACATGTGGAATTACGATAATTACGGTTCGAGCGGTGATCCTTATAACGAGACTTATCGCGGAACAGCGGCGTTCTCCGAACCTGAAACCCAGGTTCAGAGAGATTTCATAACGGACATTGAGCCGATAGCCGCCATGAATTACCATACATACGGCGGCTGGCTGATTTATCCATGGGGATACATAAACAGTCCCACGCCGGATCAGAGCACTTTCGAAGCCTGGGGTGCTGCTATGACTTCGTTCAACGGCTACACTCCTGGAAGAGCAGGTCAGATTCTTTATCCTGTAAACGGAGAACAGTGCGACTGGTGCTACGGCGGCAACGATATGCAGGGTATACTTGCTTTCACTCCTGAAGTTGACGATGACGGTTTCTGGGGTTCGCAGAGTGACACAACAGAGATAGAGAGAATCTGTAATGAATGCCGACCTATGAACATCTGGCTCTGCATGACCGCGCCTGGATTCGTTGGTATCGGCGAAGATGAAGGTGTTTCGATAGAACCGATGCTTTCACTCAGCGCTGTCTATCCCAATCCTGTTATTTCCAGCGCGGTTTTCACACTCACCGCACCTGGATCTACCGGAGTGAAAGTTGCCGTATACGATACAAGTGGAAGAATTGTGTATAATAATTCCGGAGAATTGCTGAACGGTGATAATACGATAATATGGAATATCACGGACGATATAGCCGCCGGAGTATATATTTTAAGAGCGACTGACAGTAACGGATTTGCTGCCAGCCGAAGATTTACAGTTCTGAAATAGGCAGAGATTTGGACAGAATTTGACTGATAATACAGAATATTCCACTTACTACGAAATTCTTAGTGTATCCACCCGGGCATCTCACGATGAAATTGAAGATGCTTACCACGATCTGGCAAGAAAACTGCATCCTGATGTAACTGGAAATGATCCAGCGATGACGGAAACATATATGACTGTCAATGAGGCTTATCATGTGCTTTCCAATCAGGATGAGCGCGAAAAATATGATGAACTCATAGGAGTTGACAAAAACTCCGGCAAGTCTCCTGATCCTAAACCGAAAATAATTCATGATAAAACCGAGGCAGCCGACATGAAGCTCCTCGACGCGAAACTGATGCGCTCAACAAGACAGGCTGAGAAACTATGCGGGAAAGGGAATTACTGGGAAGCTACCCGATTGCTTGAGAAATACCTGAATACACATCCCGATAGTCCTCATTTGAGAAAAGTACTGGCAACCGCTGCAGCTGGAATGAACAGGTTTCATGATGCAGTGAATCATATGAAAATTGTATGCAAAATTGAATATCATGATCCTGAAAACTATGTGATGCTGGGGAAAATATATATACAGGCTGATCAACTGCTGCTTGCGGAGAGATCGATGAATGAAGCTCTGGCTTGGAATTCTGAACATGAAGAAGCAAAGCGGATGATCAGGGAAATCAGAGAACTGAAGGATGCCAAAGGATCGGTTTTTACACGAGTGCTGCGGAAAATGTCACATATTATCAGACACGAGGAGGAGTAGAGTGGAATCAAACAGTGAGAAGCTTTACTATTCCATAAGTGAGGTCTGCAGCATGACCGGACTGAAACCTCATGTACTCAGATACTGGGAGACTGCTTTCCCCATGCTCAGCCCTACTAAAAGCCAATCCGGGAACAGAGTCTACAAACCGGAAGAGATCAGATTGATCAAGCTGATAAGTCGATTGCTTTACGAGGAACGTTACACAATCGATGGAGCAAGGCAGAAGATTGAAGAGATGAGTAACTCGGCGGAACAGATGAATCTTGAATTGGATGCAACCAGCGTTTCCACCGCTCTGATCGATTCGATAAAGCAGGAATTAACCGACATAATCAGTACTCTTGAGCGGGATCCTATGGCAGTTGACAATCAGGAGGACAGCGAGTAATTATTGGCCTTCCGGTCGGGGCGTGGCGCAGTCCGGTAGCGCACTTGAATGGGGTTCAAGTGGTCGCTGGTTCGAATCCAGTCGCCCCGACCATTTTCATATCATGATTATTTACTGAGAGGAACAGCATGGGTGATGTGGTTCTGGGGTGGTTGAGCGGCATCCCTGCTGAAATACAGATGATGGTGCTTTCTGCGTTTCCTCTCACTGAATTGCGGGGCAGTATTCCAATAGCTTTTCTTAATGCTAATTGGATCTGGCCGTGGTGGAAGATCTACGTTCTTGCTGTGGCGGGAAACATGCTGCCAGTGCCATTCATACTCTGGTTTCTGGGTCCGGTAAGCAGGTATCTGAGCAGATGGAAGTTCTTTGAAAGGTTCTTTAGCAGACTTTTCGAGAAGGCAAGGAATAGAGCCGGAACTAAAATAGAGAAATATGAAGCTCTGGGATTAACTCTTTTCGTGGCAATACCACTTCCGGTGACCGGAGCCTGGACAGGTTGTATCGCGGCATTTCTGTTTGGTATTCCAGCACGGGTGGCAATTCCATCTATAGCTCTTGGTGTTGCAATTGCAGGTGCAATAGTTACCCTGATCATGACCGGTACACTTGCAGGAATCGGGTTTCTGGTAGGTTCCGGTTAACGAGTACTGATATTGCATCAAGATGGAGTTAGTAGTAAATTTGCGTGGCTGTATTGTTGTCGGGGCGTAGCGCAGCCCGGTTAGCGCGCCTGGTTCGGGACTAGGAGGTCGGAGGTTCAAATCCTCTCGCCCCGACCAATCCTCTCTATCACCGTATTCAATTATCTGGAAGGTTTGTATGGTCAAGATGGTTGCCGTTATTGGCGGAGCGGTCGCGAATCATGAAGAATATTCATTTGCCGGAGAACTTGGGCACAATCTTGCTGAAGAGGGTTATACCATTGTCTGCGGCGGGGGAACAGGTATAATGGAAGCTGTCTGCCGGGGTGCCAGTGAGGCAGGCGGTCATACAATTGGAATTCTTCCAGGTGTTAATCCCTCGGAAGCGAATGCGTATGTTGAAACGGTTCTTGTAACGGGTATGGGTACTTCGAGAAACAGAATAATTTCACTTTCCGGTCGCGTTGTTATCGCTGTCGGAGGAATGTACGGAACACTTTCTGAAATTGCTTTTGCCCTTCAGGCCGGAAGGCCTGTCTGCGCAGCGGGAAAATGGAATGTAATTGATGGAGTAACTCCTGTTAATTCACCACAGGAAGCACTGGCATTTGTCAGAGAAAACTTTAGGGGGATAGATGCTGAGCATAACTGAAATTAGCGGACTTATACGGAATGTGCCTGATTTCCCGATTCCGGGAGTGAATTTCAAGGATATTACCACAATACTTACGCATCCAGGAGCCCTTGGCGAAACCGTTAAGCATCTCGAAAAGGCCTGCGGAGAATTTGAATATGACGCAATTGCCGCCATTGAATCCAGAGGGTTCATATTCGGTTCAGTTCTGGCAGCAGAAAAAAATCTTCCGCTTGTTCTTATAAGGAAACCCGGGAAACTTCCGAGCGAATCGATCAGCGAGGAATATTCGCTTGAGTACGGTTCCAACATACTTGAAATGCACAGGGATTCACTTCCTGCTGGAAGCAGGGTTCTTTTAGTTGATGATCTGCTGGCTACAGGTGGTTCGGCGATTGCTGCTGCTACTTTAATCAGAAGAGATGGAAATACTGTTGCCGGCGCTGCCTTCGTGATTGATCTTGGGTTTCTGGGAGGCGGGAAAAAGCTCGGAGAAGCTGAAATTCCTTTTGTAGCACTCATTCATATCAGTTCTGAATAGCCATATATTTGACTGATTGAGTTTATTTTCGCATAATTCCGGGATACTGGTTCTTATTGAAAAGAAGTCTGTATTAACATGAAAGGGTTGATATGACGAAGTTACTGCTTGTGCTTTTAATGATCATCGGTATGACTTTATCCGGATGTGGAGAACAGCCGGGAACTACTGGTGAAGGCGATACAGAGGGAACAGATACGGGAGAGGTTACCGGCGGTGGAGAAGCTGGTGACAGTGAAGGCGGTAATGGCGGAAGATCAGAAGGTTCCGCAATACTTGACCTTAATACACCGGAGCTTGCTGTAGGACAGTGGATAGAGTTCGGGGCGGACGACATTCCGCAGACTGTCACAATTTCAGTTGTATCAACGGAAGAAAATCAGGGAACCGAGTGCTACTGGGTACAGCTGAGCGGTGAGGATTTCGTTGCTCAGATCCTTGTGGATCCAGTTGGTATCAATATCGCTTTTGAAGGTTACGAAGAGATGTTCGAGGATTTCATGTTTGATCCCGCAGCGTATATCCGTGAGAATATGGCTGACGCAGAGGGAATGGCTGACATGTTCGGCAACGATGAGAACATGGAAAAAGCTCTTGACTTCCTGAGAGCCATCAGGATGATCAAATTCGATCAGCAGGGAATGATAATGGCCATTGATATGGCAGGTGTACCGGAGTTCCTCGAAGGAATGATGGATGATCCGGCTTTCAAGGATCAGTTCCAGCAGGGATTTACTGAAGGCTTCTCCGAAGAAGGCGGACAGGAAGGTCTTAACGAATTCCTTAACGAACTAGATAACATCGAATTCGGAGCGGTTGAGACGGAAGTCGAAATCGCAGGACAGACTGTTAAGGGTCTGGAATTCTCCATTATTCATCCTGAGGGTGAACTTGTAGCAGTTATTTCTTCCGAGCTTCCTCTTGTTCCGCTTGCCTATGCCAGCGTAACAGGATTCGAAGATGGTGAATCTCATTCTGTTCAGGTCAAAGGATTCGGATTCGAGGGTGCTGAGAATCTTCTTCCCGGAGCACCCGCGCAGACCATTCCTGCAATGATGTTCCTTCAGGGAATGACGCAGCAGATGGGTGCAGAGACTCTTTAGGGCAGAGGCATCAACTAGAGATTCTGTTCTGTTATCTGATGAAACCCGGCATTCGTGCCGGGTTTCTCACATCGAGCGTGCCACCCACTAATAAAAACGACATGCAATGGCGTGCCTTGGCTCTAAACCATCTATTCTTCCTGCTTGTTTCAAATCCTGTTCCTATTCATACAACAATAGCTGACAGCTCCCTTGTCGCCTTCACGATTGATACACAGGTATCATTCGATTCAGTTTTACATAATTCCGATAATTTCATAAGGTTTATTGATATTCCTGTAACTGACAGCATCGGATATCCTGAAGTACCTGTACTGTTGTGACGTTGCTTAAAGAGAGTTGATAATTGATTTCTGCTTGAATATTCCTTCAGATAGCTGATTTGAGCCTTTTCATGGAGTCAACAAGCATCTGACGCATTAGATATTACTGCTCGGTGGTGGTGAATCCGGATAAACCCTTTCCCTTTCCTTCCACCTTCGAATAAGGTATTTTCTGCCTGAAATGGACCTTCTTGACAATGTAATCAGTAATGATCTGAAGCCACCACTGGCAGATCTTCTCAGACCATCAACACTTGAGGAGGTCGTCGGACAGGTGCATCTCCTGAATGATGGTGCTCCATTCAGGAAAGCTCTTACAGAGGGAGTGCTTGGTTCCTTCATTCTGTGGGGCCCTCCCGGTTCAGGGAAGACAACTCTTGCTCTTCTGATTTCGAAATACACCGATCAGCATTTCGTTCGATTCAGCGCGGTCACAGGGGGAGTGAAACTGGTGAGGGCCATTGTCGAGGATGCTCGAAGACTGCAGGTTAACGGAACCGGGACAATTCTGTTCGTTGATGAAATACACAGGTTCAATAAGGCGCAGCAGGATGCGTTTCTTCCACATATTGAAAACGGTACAATTACGCTGGCCGGCGCGACCACTGAGAATCCGTCTTTCGAGATCAACGCGCCTCTCCTCAGCAGGTGTTCGGTATATGTTCTTAAAAGACTTCAAGAATCCGAAATACTGTCGATACTGAATAGAGCCGTTTCACACGATTGCTTCCGGGACATGATTCCCTCAGGTATTCAGGATGGCGCGCTTGAGCGGATAGCGGAGATTGCGGATGGTGACGGCAGACGTGCGTTAAATCTGCTGGAACTCCTTACTGGTATGGCTTCCGGAAAACAGATAACCATTGAGCAGGTGAGTGAAGCTGTTTCTTCTTCCCCTCTCTGCTATGACAAATCCGGTGAAGAGCATTACAATCTTATCAGCGCTCTGCATAAATCACTTCGATCGAGTGACGTAGATGCTTCTCTGTACTGGCTGGCAAGGATGATATCTTCCGGTGAGAATCCCCTTTACATTGCCAGGAGGATGATCCGTTTTGCTACTGAAGACGTTGGTATGGCTGATCCCTCTGCTCTTACTGTAGCTATGAGAGCAGCGGATTCATATAGATTTCTTGGATCTCCGGAGGGAGATCTGGCGCTTGCTGAGGCGGCATGCTATCTTGCGCTTGCACCGAAATCGAATTCCGTCTACTCAGCCTGGAAAAAAGCTGTATCTGCTGCACAGAGTGGTGGAAGCCTTCCCGTTCCTCTTCATCTGCGGAATGCTCCCACTGAGTTGATGAAGCAGCTGGATTACGGCAGGGGTTATCAGTATGCCCATTCCCAGTCGAATGGAGTGGTTACACATCGCAATTTCCCTGATGAAATTGAGGAAATCGAGTTCTACAAACCGTCGGAATCCGGAAGAGAATCAGCGATCTCGTTAAAAATGGCTGAATGGAGAAAAATCAGGAACAAGGCAAGAGTGGATGGGGGGAAATCTTGAAGACCGATTATCCCTCATCTCTTCTCCGCATGAAGATGGTCAGTCATGACATCGCGAACGCCGGTGTTTCCAGTCCGGAAATACTTGACGCTTTCAGGAAAGTACCGCGGGAAAAATTCGTATTGCCAGGAACAGAAACCTCTGTCGCATATGGAAATTATCCACTACCCATCGGGTTCGGACAGACTGTATCTCAACCTTTTATTGTAGCTTTCATGCTTGAGATGCTGCGGTGTCCGCCAGGCAGCAGAATACTGGAGATAGGAACAGGATCAGGATATCAGACCGCAATCCTTGCCTGCATGGGGATGGATGTTGTAACTTTGGAGTTGATACCGGAACTCGCTGTGCGAGCCAGAAAAACAGTTCTTGAACTGTATCCTGATTCAGGAATAAGGTTTATCGCCGCTGATGGGTATAATGGCTGGCTACCTGCAGCGCCTTACGATGGAATCATTGTTTCTGCCTCTCCTCCGAAGGTTCCTGAAGAACTCGAGCAGCAGCTGAGTACATCGGGGGGCAGGCTGGTTCTGCCGGCCGGTTCATGGTCTCAGCGACTGCTTTCGATAACCAGGAGTGGAAGTGATCTCTCCATGGAGGAATCACTCCCTGTCAGATTCGTACCTCTTGTCAGGTCATCGCGTCGATAGAAAGGAAAATGATGAAGAACATGCCATGTGAAAAGAAAACAGGAACTGTAACACTGATCGGCAGTGAGGCCGGGAGAATTGCGAATAGTATCGGGGAATCGTTTTCTGTTCCATTCAGGATTATTGAAAATCCGGGGGAGCTGCGTGATCAGAATAACTCAACATTTATCATTATCTGTCCTTTCGATAATTCCGAACTGAATTCACTGTACTCCAGCTTTTCCGATTCAGCTGTTCTCAGAGAGTCTCTCTCAGCAGTCATTGCTCCATTCGCTCTGACCGGATCTTCGATCGAGCCTGAAATTGTACTGAGAGAAAGTGATTTTACCTGCAAACTGCTCTCACAGATGAGCAGCATGATATGTGTATCTTTTGCGAGTTCAATGTTTTCAAATTTCTTTACGTGGGAAAGAACTGGTGCCCTTCTTCCGTTCTTCATCCATAATATGAACAATATGCTTGCCAGGATAATGGGGAACATAGAACTGGCGGAATTCCACTCTGCAAACGTAGTCAAAGTTAAAGAAAAACTTGCAATTGCTCTTGAAGGCGCTGAAGATCTGAGAAATTTTCTTGAAAAACTATCCACTCATTCATCCTTCTATGGAAATCCGGATGATATGTGGATTTCCGGGAATGAGAAAACTGTGCTCGAAATGGGGCATATGTCCAGTGGAACATCTGTTGAGTTTACCTGCACGAAAAGCGGTGATATCCCTGACAGACTTCCGGTAAGGAAATGGATACTGAATTCACTTATAGGAATCCTGTCCGCTGCGGCTACAATCTCTGTGAACGGATGCGGCGCGGTACATATGGAAGTATCACGAATGAGGGATACCGTTAATTTCACAATAAAATGGAACAGGTCATCAAGGGATAATCTCTCAGAGTGGAAACTGCTTTCGACGGCTGATCTTGCTGCGACAGCTGCTGTCCTGGCATCTCATTCCGGTATTTTCTTCAGGCTTGATGAATGGAGTGTTGCTCAGGGAAATATCTATATTGCCGTTCCTCTTAATAATGAGAACCAGGTTCTTTGACATGAATACACAGGATTCAGAAGATCTCAATACAGACCGCAATTCATCAGCTTCAGACGAAGTTCTTGCGCTGTTTCAGAACGAGCCGGCGTTACGGCTGACATTCGGACAGATAGCTTCCAGACTTGATGGGAAGCATCCGGATTTGTCCGGAGCGGTGGAAAACCTTGTTAAAAGTGGATTACTCTACCGCATGGAGGGTAAGAGATATGCGCTTCCGGAGGATCTCGGCGTCTTTCGAGGGGTCATAAGGATACGTCCGAGCGGGAACGGAATTCTTTCGGTTGGAGACGAAAGGATTGAGATTGATTCCAGAAACATCTCCGGTGCGTTGAATGGCGATACGGTCATGGTTCGCAGATTTGAACATCGTACTCATGGAAATGTAAGCAGCGGAAAAGTAGAATCCGTTCTTAAACGTTCCAGAAAAGGTCTGAGTGGTGTTGTCAGGAAAGCCGGCAGAGGCTGGATTATTGATCCGGTTGATCCATCACTTCCAAGAAGGATACCTTTGAAAACAGGATCTGGATCAGACATATCCGAAGGAAGGATAGCATTCGTCCTTCTGGATTACTCAGGAAGGAAACTCAGGGCGTTTGCAGCAGCTGATATAGGGAGTTCGAATTCCCCCTCAGCGCTGATTGATTCTGTTGTGCTTGATCATGCTTTGCCGGAGGAATTCTCAGAGAATGTACTTGATGAGGCTGCTGAACTGGCATCCGAACCATGGTCTATCGATGGAAGGATTGATTTCCGGGACCTGTATACAATTACGATTGATCCTGTAGATGCACGCGATTTCGATGACGCTATTTCTATCCGCTTCGTGGATGGACTTCGGGAACTTCACGTTCATATCGCTGATGTTGCTCTGTACGTTACCGGGAACAGTTCGCTTGATACTGAAGCCAGATTAAGGGGAACCAGTGTATATCTTCCGGACAGGGTAATTCCCATGCTGCCTGAAAGTCTCTCAAATGGCGCATGCAGTCTGAGACCGCTCGAAGACAGACCGACGAGAACGGTTATAATGAAATTTGATGAATCAGGCGAGCGCGTGGATTTCAGCATAGTACCGTCTGTTATAAGATCTGACAGACGAATGACATATGAAGAAGCGTTTGAGTACTTGAATGGCAAAGGTTCCGACCCTGATCTGAAAGATCTCTTCGGGATTCTGGGGGGGCTTTCAGATGATCTTGACAGAGTGAGGGATGCAAGAGGAACTCTGGATCTTGGAAGCAGCGAGTACAGAGTCGAATTTGGAAGTGACGGGTGGCCTTCAGGTTTCAGGCATATTGCATCCGATTCTGCTCACAGGCTGATCGAGAATTTCATGATTGAAGCGAACAGAGCGGTAGCTGATCATTGCATGTGGTCGAATCTTTCCGTGCTGTTCAGAGTACATGATGATCCAGTTGAAAAGTCCGAGGAGCGCCTTGCCGAACAGCTTAATTTGCTGGGAGTGAAACTTCCCGGCGGGAGGATTCACAACACGGCAGTCCTTCGGCGGATCCTTGACGGTCTTCAGGATTCGCCTCTTCGAGACTTGGCTGTTGAGTATATCCTTCGATCTCTTCAGAAGGCTGTTTATTCACCGTCGAACACAGGGCATTTCGGGCTTGCTCTCCGAAGCTATATGCATTTCACAAGTCCCATACGACGTTATCCTGATCTTCTTGTGCATCAGGTCCTTGCAATGCAGGAGGGTGGAATTATCCCAGTTGTCGACGGAGATATCGCTGAACTTGCGTCAGGAGCAAGTAGTTGTGAGCTGAATGCTGAGAGAGCTGAACGGGAAGCTGATGAACTTATGGGGCTTCTTTACCTTTCCCGGAAAACGGGTAATGTGTTTGACGGCGTGGTTACCGGCGTAAAACGGTTCGGTATATTCGTAAGACTTGCGGGTGTTCCCGCCGAGGGACTTGCCCCTGTGAGTGAGATCAAAAGGGCTGGTTTCCCATTCAATGATTTGAGTGGACCTTTTCGGGAAGGTTCGAATGTGAAAGTGGAAGTGATATCTGTTGAACCTCTTGAGCGGAAACTGACACTCAGACCTGTGCAAAGTGGAGAAAAATGAAAGTAATCACTGATTTCACAGGATTATCCGAAGCGATTCAGGAATGGATCTGCAGGACTGTTTTCAGCGCTTCAGCAAGCGGAGTGGTGGTAGGCCTAAGTGGAGGAATTGATTCAGCGGTAGCCGCTGCTTTAGCTTCTTTTGCTCTTGGGCCGGAGAACGTACTCGGGTTGATAATGCCATGCGGAAGCTCACAGGAAGACACGGATGACGGCATTCGAATAGCTGATCATCTTAAGGTTGAATACCGTCTGCTGGACCTTTCTCCGGTTCTGGATTCCTTTATAAAAGCTGGAGAACTCGAGGAAACTTCGGTCATGAATGCGGCTAACATCAAATCCCGTCTGAGAATGGCGATGCTTTACGCTAATTCCACTGATCGACTCGTCCTTGGAACAAGTAATTATTCTGAGATAAAGGTAGGATACTGGACCAAGTGGGGGGACGGAGCAGCCGACCTTCTACCCTTAGGAAGATTATATAAAGAGGAAATAAGGAAGCTAGCCGAATCGCTGGAACTTCCAGGATGGATTATCAGCCGGGTCCCATCTGCCGGATTATGGCCGGGTCAGAGCGATGAAGATGAAATGGGAGTATCTTACTCCGACATTCAGGCATACTTTGAAGGGACCGGTGTATCTGAAGCCGCAGCAGAAAAAATACAACATCTGGTGGGTTTAAGTGAGCACAAGAGGAATCCGATATCATTCTTTGAAGCAAGAAAATGGATGGAGTGTAATGGCTGACAGAAAAAAAACCGCGCTGATAAGTGTCTGGAACAAAAAAGGCCTGGAGAAATTTGCTTCAGGACTCTCCACACTGGGTTGGAGGATATACGCCTCCGGAGGTTCCGCGGATGCGCTCAGAAAATCAGGGATAGAAGTTACGCCCACAGAAGAAATTACAGGAATTGATTCGCTTCTGGGCGGCAGAGTCAAAACTCTTCATCCCGAACTTCATGCTTCGATACTGGCAGCCGGGAATGACCGTCTCCTCAGAGAAAAGGAAGGAAAGCCTCTGTTCGATCTTGTCGCGGTTGACTTCTACCCTTTCAGTATGACCGATGGAATGGAACCCGCTGATCCTGAACTTGTGGAACTCATAGATATCGGCGGCCCGACAATGATTCGTGCTGCCGCCAAGAACTGGCGTCATGTCATCGCAGCAGCAGGAGCAGACGTGTTTCAGGATGTTCTTGAAGCCGTTTCAAACGGTCGGGATGATGATGATTTCAGAAGAGTCATGGCCGCCCGGACGTTCGACATTACGTCCCGATACGATCTTGAGATAGCTGTAAGCCTTGAACGCGGCATTGTGCCTGTTCTGCGTTATGGTGAGAATCCGCATCAGTCTGCATCAGTACATTTTACATGGCCGCGAGAAGGATTCGGCAGAGCTGAGATACTCGGAGGAAAAGCTCTAAGTTATAACAATTATCTTGATGCGACAGCCGCATGGGATCTCGCCTCTGAAATGCCGGGAAATACACATTCCGCGGTATTGATGAAGCATGGAAATCCCTGCGGCGCAGGAACCGGACAGACTCCTCTCGAAGCCTTCACTCATGCATTCAGGGCTGATACGATCTCACCTTACGGTGGAATACTTGCGGTTAACAGTAATATTAACATGGAACTGGTTGCGAAACTTAAAGGTATTTTCCTGGAGATTGTTCTTGCTCCATCATTTGATGATGATGCGCTTGAGAGACTTCAGAAAAGGAAGAAACTTCGAATACTGAGAATGCCTGAGGGACGCGACGAGGGAAAACAGATCAGAAGCATCTGGGGCGGTCTGCTCATCCAGAACGCTGATTCTGTCAACGGTCTGGAGAATGTGAACGTTGTTTCTGAGAGAAAACCCTCAGTAGAGGAACTGCAGGCAATGGACATTCTTTGGATAATATGCAGATCAGTTAAGAGCAATGCGATAGTCATAGGTGACAGCGTGGGAACTCTTGGTGTCGGTGCCGGACAGATGAGCAGGATAGAAAGCCTTGATCTTGCCATTCGAAGAGCTGAACGTGAGGGGCATTCTCTGGATGGAGCAGCGCTGGCTTCTGATGGTCTATTTCCCTTCAGAGATGCTATTGATCGAGCAGGAGAAGCCGGAATAAGCGCAATAGTGCAGCCAGGCGGTTCAATTCGCGATCAGGAAGTCATTGATTCGGTGAACGAGCACGGTATGACCATGGTGTTCACCGGAACAAGGCATTTCAAACACTGACGGGAGTTGCATGAAAATCCTCCTGCTGGTCGCTTCACTGATTTGTGTCTGTTCTGTGTCCGGATACCCACTCGAAACGATTGATTCCCTTGTTCTGACAGGAAGGAACAACCTTGCGGTTTCTGAATTACTTGAACTTCTGAGGGAAAGTGACATCGATAGTGACCAGCTGCTGTTCAGGCTCACCGGGATTTATCATGCCACCGGACGGTTCGATGAATGCATTCTGCTTCTGGACAGTATCGAACGCGCCCGGAGTATTGATCTGTCAGGGTGGAAAATATCCCTTCTTGATCTTTCCTGCAGACAGGAGGAAGCTTTACTGATTGTTTCGGAAAACGATATTCTTCTGCGATTCTGGCTGACCAGGGATTCAGATGAAAGGCCTGTTTCCGGCACACTTCCAGCACCGGAGAATATAGCTGAAAGGGCAATCCGCTCGATGATCTGCCAGGAAGGCCGGATGAACAAGGGACAGATTGACCAGACGGTTGATGATTCACGCATACTTCCCTTCCTTGTTGAGGAGGTGTGCGATGAACTTGAGATCACACTCGAAACTGCAGGTTCCTGGTGGGATGAAGTCGCGTTTGACCTTGCCGCCCTTCATGAGAATGACAGGTTCGAACTCCTCCAGGCAAAAAGGGAAAGATTTCTCTTCTCCGGTACGGTTGAATTGTGGGAGGAAAGACTTGACTGTGGCGGAGAAATATCCGCTATCGCAGCTATGATGCTGATAGGCCTGGATAAGGAAAAATGGTCACAATCCTGGAGAATAACCGATGCTCTCGTGGAGGAAGGTTACATCAGCACAGCTGAAAGCCTTGCTGCTATTTCGAATGATCCGGTTTTTTTTGCAGGTATGACCATGTCCATACTCAGAGAGACATCCCGCTTTACAGATCTGCTGGCCTTCTGTGATTCTATTGCTGATGATTCCCCCGATTCACTTCATGCAAGAGCGGCCCTTTTTCGAGCACGAGCGCTGAGGGCATTGAAGAGACCGGCCAGTGAATATTACAGCAGCTATCACGAATTCGCTGAAGGGTATCCGTGGCATCCAACTGCTTCTGAAGCGGCTTATCTGACAGCGAAGTATTACGATTCTGAGAGGAACTGGCCAGCTGCAGCGAGTGCGTACATGGAGTCCCTTTCAGCCGGGAATTACGGCGGTGCCCTTGCTTACTGGCGCGGCGGATTCTGTCATTACATGTGCGGCAGGGGGAATATCGGAGATTCAATATGGGTTGAAGGTATCCGTGCGTATCCTTTCTCCGCATGGTGCGATGAAATGCTTTTTTGGAGAGCAAGATATGCGAACAGAACAGGTAATACAACTCTGGAGAATGCATTGCTGCTTGAAACTGCGCAGGAACACTCCTGGGAGTTTTATGGACTGCTGGCGTCCGAGAGAACAGGGGGCAGTATAGATAAGATCGAGTATCCACTCCTGGATCTGTCTGACAATCCGGTTACATCGCTTGCAGTAGAGATGATGAAGGATGGATACGGGGCAATGGCCTCATCGATGTTGTACACGACCGAAGCATGTGATATCGGACTCAGAGCCGCTGCTCTTTCCCTTATGGGTGAACATCACGAATGTCTGGCGCTTCTTAGAAGATATGACAGGGAGCTTCGGAGTACCGGAGTCGGTATGCTGCCTGATACTCTGCTGTGTTTCTATTACCCGGCTCCTTACCGGCAACTGACTGAGAGTACTGTATCCAGCATGAATATCGATCCATTCATTGTAACCGGACTAATGCGTCAGGAAAGCTATTTCAACAGACTGGCCAGATCCTGGATTGGAGCAAAAGGTTTGATACAGCTGATGCCGGGAACAGCGGGTGATATCGCCAGATGGTATGGTCTTCCCGTTCTGTCCGGGAATGATTTCTATATACCGGAAAACTCCATACTGTACGGTTCTCTTTATCTGGCGAGGCAGAATTCAGCTTTTAATGGATCATCAGTTCTTGCGCTTGCAGCCTACAATGCGGGACCGGGGAACGCTGCAAAATGGATGGAAGCGTTTCCCCTTGATTCATCCGATCCCGAATTGTTTATTGAACAGATACCTTTTACTGAAACAAGAGGATACGTGAAACATGTGCTTGCAAACGCATGGCTGTACTCGGAGATACTGAATTGAAATACCTGATGTTTATTCTGATGATATTATTGCCGCTCTCCTGTCAACATGTATACGAGGAGGAACTGCCGCCGCCGCAGACAGAAGAGGAAATACGGCCCGTGGTATTCAAGGAAGTTGACTCTCTGTATCTGGCAGGAGGGTTCGTCCAGGTTCGTGATTCACTGCTTTCCATTCTCAGAACAGATTCCTCTCTTCTGGACGAAACCCTTTTCAGGATGCTGGGACTCTACCACGGAAGAGCCATGGAGTGCGATTACATTGATCTCCTGGAAAGCCTTGAATCCGAAGGTTACGGTAATCTATACGGCTGGAAGGTATCAGCGCTGGATCTTGCCGGACTGCCAGCAGAAGCTCTGATATATCTGCCGCCTGATGATCCCCTGCTTGAAGCATGGCTTATATGCGAAATCGATTCTCTGCATGAAGATTGTATTCTTCCCATTCCCGGCGGACAGGGAGAAATATTCTCAATGGCAATGACTGCTGCTCCTGGATCGATGTCTCCATTCGAAATTCAAATGGCTGCTTCAGTCGCTGATCTTTTCCCCTCGGTCAAGTCTGTTGTTCTGAGGGAACTCGAGGTTTCCAGTGATACTGCTGGAGCCTGGTGGGATGAGGTTCTGTATACAGTTAACAACGAGACGGTAACTGCTGAGCCGCTTTTACTTTCAAGATTGGCGTTTGAGGGTTGCGAGTCATTTGAATACTGGTCTGATATTCAGCGTACCGGAGGAGAGGCGTGCGTAATCGCGACTAACGAAATTCTGGAGCGGTTTGCCGGGAATTATGTTCCATCCTGGCAAATAGTTGACTGCCTTATAGCTCAGGGTGAAGCTGAACTTGCGCTTGCATATGCTGAAAACGGTGACTTCTTTTATAGAGCAGGAGCGGAAATGGCTCTTCTGCTTGATGAACATAGATATGATGATCTGATCGGACTCTGTGATTCCTTCAGCGAGGGTGTGCCGGATTCACTGAAAGCAAGAGCTGCACTGTTCAGAGCGCATGCTCTGAAAGCCGTCGGCAGAGGGGGCAGTGTCTGCTTTCCGGAATATCTCATCTTCGCTTCTGAATATCCCTGGCATCCGGAAGCCAGAGAAGCCGCCTACAATGCAGGCAAATATTTCGATTGTGAACAGGAATGGGCTGATGCAGCTGAAGCCTATCTGATATCACTGAAAACATCCGGTTCATGGGATGGTGATGAGAGGGCGCACTGGCGGGGTGGTTTTTCATTGTACATGTCCGGAAGAACTGCTCAAGCCGATTCCCTGTGGGAGGCTGGATGCGCACGATGGACATCCGGTTACTGGAGAGATGAAATGCTCTTCTGGAGAGCTCGTCTTGCGGGCGAATCAGGTCTTACTCACCTGCAGGATTCTCTCCTCTACCTGGTTGCTCAACAGCACCTCTGGGAATTCTACGGAATGCTTGCCGCGAGAAGACTTGGAATTACTGCATCAGAAGAATTTCCTGCTCCTGAGATAAGGCTACTGGAGGATACTGCGTGTTCCCTTGCTGTCGAACTCACATCGGAAGGCTATGGGGTAGCAGCAGTGGAAATGCTGGAAGGAGGATCAGCGGGTTCACCTGAGAGGAGGGCAATCGCGCTTTCGCTCATGGGCAGGCACGGAAGTGCATTGAATATGCTTCGAGTGCTTGATGTGGGGTTCCGGGAATCGGCTCATTCAATACTGCCGGATTCACTGCTGTGCTTCTATTTCCCCTCTCCGTATAAGGATCTTGCTCAGATGTCTACGGATACACTTGTCCTTGAAGCCAGTATGCTGCAGGGTATTATGAGAGAAGAGAGCTACTTTAACAGATTGGTAATCTCCAGAGCGGGAGCGCGTGGAGTCATACAGCTCATGCCTGGAACTGCATATGATGTCTCCAGATGGTACGGTCTGCCGCGACTTGAGGAGGATGAGTTCTTTGATCCTGTTATTTCCGTTCCGTACGGAGCGTTGTACATTGACAGGCAGCGAAGCAGATTCAACAATGATATTCCTCTTTTCCTTGCCGCATACAATGCTGGTCCTGAGAATTCCGCAAGATGGGTTAACATGCACGGATGGAACCCTGGAGACCCTGAACTCTATATTGAGCAGATAACGTATAGGGAGACCCGAATGTATGTAAAGAAAGTATTGAGATCCGCCTGGATTTACGAAAGGCTTGAAAAATGACTGCTCTTATTATGTTATTCCTGCTGAATTACTTCGTTGATCCTGCTGTTCCTACGACTCTTGTTTATCCTCCATTTGGTCACTGCATGGGCATATACAGGGCAGGAACGGCACAGCTTGCGATTCTGCTTGGAGGTCTCGTCAGATTTGATGATCCACAGGGACTCGCATGTGTGAAACTCGAAGACTGGGATGATCCGGGGACTTCGGACGATGATGAGCTGGCAGTATACGGGGTGAATTCCGGGACCGGACATATCATCTATAATGCCGATATGTACACACTTGGTCTGTATGGTGGTACAGGTTCGGATGAAGACGAACTTCGAAAGCCTCACGGGATAGCTGCGGACCCATCAGGCATGGTTCTGGTGGCTGACACAGGTAACCAACGGGTGATGATACTTCGGAGGAATGGATCCAGACTGATTCCCGACGGACACATCCCCGGTTCCTTCACCGAACCCTGGGATGTTGCGATTGACGGCAGTGGAAGGATTTACATAACTGATCGTGCAGGAAATGCGCTGTCCATCTATTCTTCTGTTGCGGATTCACTTCCCGCTGTGATTGAACTCAGCACTCCTGGTGGTGTCTGCGCTGTAGGAATGGAAACCTGGTTCCATAACGATGAAAACAGCATTGTCGCAGTAACAGATGAGGGCTCAACACTCGTAAAAATCGAGAATGGTATAATTGTTGAATCAGCTGATATTGATGATTGCAGGGGAGGGGTTTTCAATTATCCCGCCTTTGATTTCTGGGGGAACGTCTGGGTTACAGATAGCCTCTACAGTACGATTCACAAGTTTACTCCTGACCTTGAGTACCTTGTCAGTTTTGGTTCCGAGGGGCACGGTGACAGGGAATTCACAAATCCAACAGGTCTGGCCATATGGAAGCGTTTTGGCCAGATGTTCGTTGCCGAGAGAGAGGGTGCAAGGTATTTCTGGATAGGCGCTGATCTGATTGACCTTACAATAGAATCAACCGGAAGAGGTTTGCAGCTGAACGGAATTCTCACGGAGAAAGCCATTCTGGACGCGATTATCACCAGCTCTGATGGTTCACAGATACGTCGTATTTTCGAAGGCAGGCATGCCGCCGGACAACTCCATCTCCAGTGGGATGGCTGCAACTCGAGAGGAATACCTGTTGAGGGCGGGGAATTCAGTCTGGAGCTTGTTCTGCAGCCTACCTATTCAAGCAAGGGTTATTTCAGCAAGACAGTTCTTGAAGATTTCATGCTGGATTCTCTTCCGGAAGCAGCAACAGGGAGGGGGAGAGGCACCTGAGATACGCTTTTCTTGTAATACTCCTTATTCTATCCGCATTTTTCAGCGGGACCGAGACAGCCTGTTTCAGTCTTGACAGGCTCCAGAAAAGAAGACTTCGAAAAACCGAATCGGGCAGAAGAGTGATACATATGCTCTCCACCCCGGAGAAACTTCTATCCTCTTTACTTTTCGGAAACACAGTTGTGAATGTCATTGCATCAGCGCTTGCCGTATCCATTGTCGCTGACCTTTTTCCGAATAATACAGGTCTGAGTCTGGCGCTGTCCGTTACTCTGATGACTTTTCTTCTGCTTGTATTTGGTGAAATATCGCCCAAAACACTTGCTGTCTCACATGCGGGGAAATGGGCTTCAAGAAGTTCTGCGGTAATGCTTGCCTATCTTAAATTATGCGCTCCTGTTGCTTCAACTCTTTCGCGAATGTCGAAATACATATCACACCTGGCAGGAATAGGGCATCACGGAGAAACTCTTTCACATGAGGAGATCATAGCGCTTGTTGAACTGGGGCAATCAGAGGGATTGCTCGGTCGGGAAGCGGGTGCTACACTGAATCTTCTGACACTCGAGGAATCTCAGTGTACTCATGTAATGAAACCGCGATCGGATGTAGCTGTTCTTCGAACAGGATGGACCCGCTGCAGGTTCACTGAAATCATGGAGAGTACCGGATACACAAGGTATCCTGTACTGGATGGTCAGATTGAAAAGGTACTTGGTTATATTGATTCAAGAGAGTATCTGCTGTCAGATAAAGAAGCCCCCCTTACACTGTACCCTCTGCCATCCTTTCCTGAAAATGCCCGGCTTGAAACAGTTCTGAGGGGTTTGAGGGATTCCGACGAGGAAGCGGGTATCGTTTTTGATGAGTACGGCGACTGGACAGGTTTTATTACAACACGTGATATCATTGACAGTATATTGCTCAGTCCTGCTAAAGAAAGAGGATTCCTTCCGGATGGAGTTACGGTTAAAGACGGGTGGATGGAAATTCCCGCATCTATGAAACTGATCACTTTTTCTGAACTCGTGCGAAATGACATACGTGCAGAACGGGCTGAAACTTGCGCCGGGTTGCTTATGGAGGTTACCGGAAGAATTCCTGAGGCGGGAGAGGAGATATCTGCGTCGGGCTATCTGTTCAGAATCGTATCAAAGAACGGTCCAAGACTTGAGCGCCTGGAAGTCAGGTCTGATAGCAGCAGGAGTACTCAATGTTGATGATTATTCTGTTTCTGGCTGCTCTTGTACTTAACGCCTTTTGCAGCGGAAGTGAGACAGCGTTCTCAGCAGCAAGCAGAATAAGAGCCTACAGCCGCATGAGAGAGGGCAAGAAGTGGGCAGGATTAACTCTTTCCTTCATAGAACATCCCCGGAAATATCTTACTACGACTCTGGTTGGTACGAACGTGGGGATGGTTCTGGCGTCTGCTATTACTTCAAGGGTTACCGGGAATACCGGTATTTCATGGCTCGAGCCTCTCTCAGTTGCTGTACTGGTTTTCTTTATTCTGATTTTCACGGAAATGATACCGAAACAGATGATGCTGATATCGAAAGAGCGAGTGGTCTTCAGACTCTCATTTCCACTTTTTATGCTCCGGTTGATTCTTTTCCCTGTTATTCTTATCGCCGATTTTCTTTCAACTCTGATTGTCGGAAGAAGGATTGATTCCCGCCTTTTCGAAAGCAAGAGTGAGATTCTTGGTCTTCTTACCGATTCATCCTCTGAAGCCGGACCAATTGCCGAGAGAGTTCTCAGAATGAACGACACCATTATAGGTAATGTGATGAGAACCCTCAATAGAGTACCTTACACCTGTACAGGAGCTTCCCGGAGAGATATCCTGGAGAAACTCATTGATATCGGGTATCCATTTGTACTGGTTCGGGAGAAGGATGGCGAGACTATCCGCGGTTATGCCGATAGAGCTTCGATAATAGGATCCGGGGAAACACTTGACGATACGGGTATTAAAGGATTACCATATTTTGAACTTAGCGATGATCTGATAAGCGTGATCACAGGGCTTGGGAAAGCAGCTGCTCCAGCCGGAATAGTGCTTGGAAATACCGGTCAGCCTGTTGGAATTGCCATTCTAGATGATATCGTTGATTCGCTGCTGGGCAAAGAAGTACGATCCACTTCGGAAACAGAAATCGCCCGGAGAATTGAATGGATTGATGGAAAAGCAGTCGCAAGGTAAATTTCTCTGGATTGGTGATGATGATCCGCCGTTTAAGGGAGCAGTGATTGATGACCAAACTGATAATCAACAGTTTTCCGCTGTTCTGGTTTCAGGCAGATACAATCCTTCTGAAGCTGCGGATCATATAAAGAAGCTGTACGGTGATGACATTCCCTGGTTTGTGTTCACGCCCGGAGATGACGCTCAATCATGGTTTGATGCCGGAGCTACCGGATTCATACCGACTGATACACCTCCTGATGTAATAGTCGCGATGCTTGAAAATTACTCCCGTCTGCTGGAGGCCGCAAGTACACGGAATCCCCTCTCCGGTCTTCCCGGAAACAGGACGATAGCCGCAAGGATAAGATCAGATGTTATTGATAGGTCATCGATGGCGGCATACCTTGATATTTCCGGATTCAAACCGTTCAATGATTACTATGGCTTTACAAGAGGTGACGCTGTACTCCGATCACTTGCCGGTATTCTGACTGATAATCTCTCGGGCTACTTTACGGGACACATCGGCGGCGATGATTTTATCTGTATAGGAGAAGGTGAAAACTTCGTCATTTCTGTCCGTCGTGCTGTGAAAATATTCAACAGCAGAGCGGGTGGGTTCTATAACGGGAAGGATCACGCTGCGGGAGGTATCGAGACTCTGGACAGGTCAGGACAGTTCAGGTTCTATCCTGTAATGGATCTGACATTATCTCTGGTTTCCGGCAAAGGCTGCAGTACAGTGGAGGAACTCACTTTCAAGGCTGGTCTTGAGAAGAAAAGGGTAAAGGGGGAAATACCGCCTGGAACTGTAGCCGGTATTCTCAGGAATTCTAATGACATACCGGACTATTCCGATTTCAGGACATGGATCGGAAATTGCGCTCCGGATATAGTCCAGATAAAAGCACTCCTTGAGTCTGCCGGTATTCTGGGTGACAGGAAGATGACAGGTTGTCTGATAGAGATACTCCAGGAAGAACCGGATCATCATTTAAGAAAAAGCGCTGCAAGGGCACTCGGAAATGTTGCCGGACCGGATTCCGCGAAAGCTCTTAAGGATGCGCTGAATGACAGAAGCGCACATGTGAGAACCGCTTCGGCTACTGCTCTTCCATTTGTTCTTGGCAGAGAAGCCGGTGAAATCCTGCAAAGTGTCCTTTATGATAAAAGCACATGGGTACGAAGGGCTGCTTTAAGAGGTCTTGGAATTAGCGGATGGCAGGATGCTGCCGATATTCTTGATCGTGAACTAAGAAAACCGAATAAGGGCGGATACTGGCTGAATCATCAGCAGGAACTCGTGTCGACGCTTGAGGGTATCACTTTTCTCGGTGATCAGAATCTGATAGATGCTGTAATCTCTATTCTAAGGAAGAACCCCGGCGTCAGTAAGGACGCGATCTGGCGCACAATGCTGTCTCTGGGAGGTGAAAAATGCGTTGAAGAAATGCTCAAAGCCGCTGAGAGCGGCAGGCATCGCGAATTTCTTCCATTCCTTGATTGTTTTGATGTTCACTGTGTTTCCCGTCTGACTCTTGAGAAACTTGAAAGAGTCCTGACAGAACTTGATCTGAAAAAGAAAAACGATCGCATTTCTGTCCTGAGATTTATCATGAGAATTCCCGGCAGGGCCATTCATGATATTTCGGAATGGCTGCTTGGACTGACTGACACTCTGGTTGATCCTGATGAATTCGAGATACTTCTTGAGACCATGACAGCAAGGGAAGTGCTTCCGCGAGGGTATGATCTGGCAAGAATCGTTAACAGAGCGAAGCAGGGAAGACTGGAACTCACAACAAAGGGAATCGTATCGATGCTGAGATGGGCATCAACCGGAAAGTACACTCTTTCACGAACCTATCTTGAACGACTTCTCCGGCACGATTCAAGAGAAATCAGAACCGCAGCAGCAAGAACAGTTGTTCAGCTTGCCTGCAAGAGAAGAGACGATTTTATCGCAGATACAGAATAATCATCAGCTTGAATCATAACGGAAATAGATTCAATAACGCAGATGTATTGCATTATGTAATGCTATTGATTATTCTTCCAAAATCTATATGAATTCAAACAGAGAGAGGAGTGTTTATGAAATATCTTTTTATCCTATTTTGCTTAACAGCTCTTGCATTTGCCGGAACCATCCATCCCGATCTTCAGAACCTGATGGATTCCTCCAGTAACATTGAGCTTATTCCCGTATTCATTCTGGCTCATGGTGAGCTTGATGCCGGATGGATCGATGCAGCAACGGTGGATATGACCCGCTCGGAGAGACAGGAGTTCGTCGTTGATGCCCTGAAGATGATTGCCGAGACATCTCAGGACGGAATTATTGAGGATCTGGAAATTTACTCATCGGACTGTGTTAGAAATATCGTATCGCTGTGGCTGTCCAACGCTGTCTACTGCGAAGCCACCCCATCAGTTATCCTTCAGATATCTCTTCGAGCCGATGTTTCTCTTATAGAAATGGCTGCGCATGAAGACGCGGGGCTTATCGAACCTGTCGATGTTCATCCCTCAACTCACGAGGAACTTGACAAGGCGATAACCTGGAGCGTCACCCAGATCAACGCTGATGATGTCTGGGCACTCGGATACAATGGTACAGGTGTTATTGTCGGTGTGATAGATACAGGCGTAGATTACAATCACCCCGATCTTCACAACAACATGTGGCATGACACAGGTGCAGGTTATCACTACGGATGGGATTTCTATGATGGAGATAACGATCCGATGGATACCTACGGTCATGGGACACACTGTTCAGGATCGGTTTGTGGTGATGGCACGCAGGGTACTGAAACCGGAGTTGCTCCAGGAGCCACTCTCATGGCTATTCGTATTAATTATTACTATGGCGGAGAATCTACATGGATTCAGGGTATGGAATTCGGGGCTGATAACGGCGCTTCGGTTCTTTCAATGTCACTCGGTTCAACACATGGGAATACCGCTCTCCGCACAGCCAATGAAAATCTGCTAACTGCGGGTGTCTTCCACAGTGTAGCAGCTGCTAACAGCGGGCCAGGTGCGGGAACCATTCTTTCCCCTGGTGACTCTCCACCACCCTGGTTCCATCCTGATCAGACTTACCATGGAGGTCAGAGCGCTGTTGTCACTGCCGGAGCGACAAACAGCAGTGATGTAATCGCATCCTTCTCAAGTCGGGGCCCGGTGACCTGGTGGACTGATTACACCGGTTCAACGCCCCTGATCGATCCCGACATCTGCGCCCCCGGTGTGAATGTTGTGAGTACTCAGTGGACAGGCGGCTATACAACCATGAGCGGTACTTCGATGGCTACTCCTCACATCGCTGGTGTGGCAGCCCTTATGCTTGACGCGAATGATAATCTTTCTGTCGCGCAGATAGACAGTCTCATGGAGGTTACAGCGCTTGAACTCGGCGCTGGCGGTAAGGACAATACCTATGGAGCCGGTCGAGTTGACGCATATCAGGCCGTTCAGGCCGCACTCTGGGTCGGCGTTGCAGATACAGGTGAAGCCGGCCAGCCGGCAGATCTTATATTAAGTCCGGTCAGCCCCAATCCTGTAAACGGCTTTGCGACATTTGAGATTTGTACTTCCAGAGCGGGTACTTCTGATATCAGCGTGTTCGATATCTCAGGACGAAGAGTCGCCAGCATCAGCTCAAGCGAAGTATCCAGTGGAACACATGCATACAACTGGATGGTTCCATCCGGAATAGGCAACGGCGTATACTTTGTTCGTGCCAGTGTTGACGGCAGAACAGTGTCATCAAGAATGACAATTATCAGGTAAATCACAGTTCGACATCAGAAAGAGGGTACTCGAAAGGGTACCCTCTTTTCAGTGTGCGCCGGGCATGGCGCGCAGCGCCAATTCCGGCTTCTGGTGTTTTGATGAGACCATCATTCACTCCTGCCTGATTGAGGAGTATTAACATGTTTTGTCTTTATCTTTTTATTGACAATCTCCTCACTCTAAGAATATTTAACTTAGCACAGATGCATTGCGTAGTGTAAGGCTACTGATTATTCTTACAATATCCATATGAATTCAAACAGAGAGAGGAGTGTTTGTGAAATATCTTTTTATCCTATTTTGCTTAACAGCTCTTGCATTTGCCGGAACCATCCATCCCGATCTTCAGAACCTGATGGATTCCTCCAGTAACATTGAGCTTATTCCCGTATTCATTCTGGCTCATGGTGAGCTTGATGCCGGATGGATCGATGCAGCAACGGTGGATATGACCCGCTCGGAGAGACAGGAGTTCGTCGTTGATGCCCTGAAGATGATTGCCGAGACATCTCAGGACGGAATTATTGAGGATCTGGAAATTTACTCATCGGACTGTGTTAGAAATATCGTATCGCTGTGGCTGTCCAACGCTGTCTACTGCGAAGCCACCCCATCAGTTATCCTTCAGATATCTCTTCGAGCCGATGTTTCTCTTATAGAAATGGCTGCGCATGAAGACGCGGGGCTTATCGAACCTGTCGATGTTCATCCCTCAACTCACGAGGAACTTGACAAGGCGATAACCTGGAGCGTCACCCAGATCAACGCTGATGATGTCTGGGCACTCGGATACAATGGTACAGGTGTTATTGTCGGTGTGATAGATACAGGCGTAGATTACAATCACCCCGATCTTCACAACAACATGTGGCATGACACAGGTGCAGGTTATCACTACGGATGGGATTTCTTCGATGGAGATGACGATCCAATGGATGCTCACGGTCATGGGACACACTGTTCAGGATCGGTTTGTGGTGATGGCGAGCAGGGTACTGAAACCGGAGTTGCTCCAGGAGCTACTCTCATGGGGCTTCGCATCGATTACACGGGTGGCTCATCATATCTTACATGGATAGAAGCCATGGAATTCGGAACTGATAACGGCGCTTCGGTTCTTTCGATGTCACTCGGTAGAGCACATGGGAATACCACTCTCCGCACAGCTGAGGAAAATCTCCTTACTGCGGGTGTCTTCCACAGTGTAGCAGCAGGTAACAACGGACCCGGTGCCGGTACTATTCTGTCCAGCGGTGACAGTCCACCACCCTGGTTCCATCCTGATCAGACTTACCATGGAGGTCAGAGCGCTGTT